>JACQFP010000069.1 GCA_016200005.1 Verrucomicrobiota bacterium
CAGACTCACGTTGCCCGCGTCCCCGCCCAGCTCGCCGCTCAACACCACGTTGTTCGAGTTGATCGTCGCCCCCGTGTTGCCGTCATACACCTTGTTGTTGGCCGCCAGACCCGACACCACCGTCACGCTCTTGCCCGTGATGTCGGCCAGCGTCGTGGGTTGCGTCAGCGTGTAGTTGCCCGCATCCGCGCCGCTCAACCCCAGCCCCGCCACCTGCACCGTCTTGTTGGTGCCCACGTTCTTAGTGTCAAAGCTCCCGCTCGCGTTGCTCAACACCAGGCTCACGTCGGGCGAACCAACCACGCCTACAAGTGTCGCGCCATTGGTGTCAATGGTGGCGGTATTTGTCCCGTCGTAAGCTTTGTTGGCGGCGGTAATACCAGCGACGGTTAGCTCACCTTGCTCGACCGTCAGTACGAAGCTGTCATTTGTCGTCAACACTCCATCGCTTACGGTTATGGTGATGGTCGCCGAACCGATCTTATTCGAAGCGGGAGTAATAGTCACCGTGCGGTTTGAATCCGAGCCGCCGAAGACAACGTTGTTCGTCGGAACCACAGTTGGATCCGATGAACCGGCCGTCAGCACCAGATTCGACGCCGCTGTTTCCAAGTCACCGATCACGAACGGAATCGCGGCGGTTGGCACATTTACGGTGGTGGTTTGATTGGATATATCGCTGATCGTCGGTGGTGTGCCTTGCGTGTCGGTCGTAATTGCCAGGCTCCAGCCACCGCTAATCGAGCCCGCTCCGCTGCCCGTGGGATCATTGAACACATACAACAGCCAGTCGCCGTTGGGCGACACCCCGTTGAACGCCGCATTGGTCGTCCCATAGGGCCCGCCCGGTGCCGGCGACGGAAAGGCATCGTGCCCAGCATCCAGCGGCCGATAGGTGCCGGTCAGAATCGCAAAGGGACTGGGCGGCAGCACGTACTCGGCGGCATCGTCCAGCGTCACCGTAATGTTGCTGACAGTTCCTCCACCGACATGAGCGAAAAGCACCGCCTTCTGGCCAGCCGGTGAAACTAACAACATTTCCAAGTCATGGGGCGCCGAGTGATTCATACCCTTGAGCGTGAGGGTCAGGTTCGTGATCACCCCCGCCAGCCCAGACACGTGGTTCGTGGAGGGATACGGGCTCGCCGCAACCGCGGTGGGTATCGCGAGGGCATTTGTGTTGTCGAAAATCGCCGTGCCAGGACCAGGCAGACTCACCGTGAGGTTGAAATTAGTGCTGGTGGTGTTCACCGTGTCGCTCACCGATATCGTGAGCGTAGCAGTCCCCGTCTGCCCATCCACCGGCGTCACTGTCAGCGTCCGGGTGGTGCCGTTGATGTTGAAAAACACGATGTTGGTGTTCGGCACCAGGTTGGTGTTCGACGAACTCCCGCTCAGCGTCAGGTTGTTCACCGGGGTATCGGTGTCGCCAACGGTGATATTAAATGGCCCCACTGACCTCCCCACCAACGTCGCCTTGTCCGCAATCGCCGAAATCGTCGGTGGCGCGCTCGCCAAAACCGTCAATGTCCCTGAATCCGTCGAGGTCAATACTCCCGAGGTCACATGAACCATTGCACTTCCCCCAACGTGGCCCGTAAAGGTTGCACTCTTGCTGTTGCCAGCCACCACCAAATCGCTATTGATCACACCACCCGTGACATTTGTCAGTGACCAGGAATCCGCCGCTACATTCGCTACGAAGTTGTTGGAAGCATCTCGCGTAATGGCATAGACTGTTATTGAACTGTTCGGACTGATGTTCTGCGCCGGCACCACTGTGCCACTGCCGTTGGCTGCCGTCTCCACCCGAACCTGGGTCGGCGGCGCGTTGACCGTCAGCACGAACGTGTCCGTCGCGCTGTCCACGCCGTCGCTGACCGTCACCGTGATGGTCGCTGTGCCCGTCAATCCTGACGCCGGCGTCACCGTCACCGTCCGGTTCGCCCCGCTGCCTCCCAAAACAATGTTGCTTAACGGTACTAGCAAGGTATTCGATGAATTAGTGGTGAACGTCAGGCTGTTCAGATCCGTGTCCGGGTCACTGACTGTGAACGAAATCGGCCCCGTGCTGGTGTCCATAAAGATCGTTTGATTAGGGATGTCGCTGATCGTGGGCCCGGTTCCGACTATATCGGTCGTAATTGCCAGGCTCCAGCCTCCGCTAATCGAGCCCGCTCCGTTCCCAGCGGGGTCATTGAACACATACAACAGCCAGTCGCCGTTGGGCGACACCCCGTTGAACGCCGCATTGGTCGTCCCATACGGCCCGCCCGGTGCCGGCGACGGAAAGGCGTCGTGCCCAGCATCCAGCGGCCGGTAGGTGCCGGTCAGAATCGCAAAGGGACTGGGCGGCAGCGCGTACTCGGCGGCATCGTCCAGCGTCACCGTAATGTTGCTGACGGTTCCTCCACCCACATGAGCGAAAAGCACCGCCTTCTGGCCAGCCGGTGAAACCAACAACATTTCCAGGTCATGCGGCGCCGAGTGATTCATTCCTTTGAGCGTGAGGGTCAGGTTCGTGATCACCCCCGCCAGCCCGGACGCGTGGTTTGTGGAGGGATAAGGACTCGCCGCAGCCTGGTTGGCAATCGTGATGGCATTGGTGTTGTCGAAAATCGCCGTGCCAGGACCGGGCAGACTCACCGTGAGGTTGAAATTGGTGCTGGTGATGTTCACCCCGTCGCTCACATTTACCGTGATTGTAGAAGTCCCCGTCTGCCCATCCACCGGCGTCACTGTCAGCGTCCGGGTGGTGCCGTTGATGTTGAAAAACACGATGTTGGTGTTCGGCACCAGGTTGGTGTTCGACGAACTCCCGCTCAATGTCAAACTCCCTGCCGCCGACTCCGCGTCGCCAACGGTGATATTAAATGGCCCCACTGACCTCCCCACTAACGTCGTCTTATCCGCAATCGAGGAAATCGTCGGTGGCGTGTTTCCGGGCGCCGCGCTGACCGTCAGCAGGAATGTGTCCGTCGCGCTGTCCACACCGTCGCTCACCGTTACCGTGATCGTCGATTGGCCTGTCAATCCGAACGTCGGCGTAACCGTCACCGTTCGATTGGCCCCGCTGCCTCCCAACACAATGTTGCTTAATGGTACCAGCGCTGTATTCGATGAATTCGTGGTGAACGTCAGGGTGTTCAGATCCGTGTCCGGATCGCTGACGCTGAACGAAATCGGCCCCGTGCTGGTGTCCAACGGGATCGTTTGATCGGGGATGTCGCTTATCGTCGGCGCCGTGCTGGTTGCGACCATCAGACTCCATCCCCCCACGATGGATCCGGTGTTCACCGCCTGATCGTCATATACATACAATGACCATGTGCCGTTGGCTGACTGGCCGTTGAAGGTGGAAAGCGCCACCCCATCATACGGTACGGCGGGTGCAGGTAGTGGAAACGAGCCAGCGCCGGGGTCGTAGTCAGCCGGCCTAAGTGGTTCGGACCAGAGATCGAAATCTGCCGGGAGCGGAAAAAATGAAGCATCCGTCAAAGTCACTGTAACGCTGTTGTTACAGCTTCGCTCATTACCGCTGATTTCCCTGAAAATGACCGCACTGACACCAGTAGGCCCAACCAAAAGCATGTTCACGTCCTGCACCCGCCCGTGGCTGAATTTGCTGAACGTTAAAGTCAGGTTGGTGATTGCGCCTACCGTCCCGGAGACGTTGATCGTGGACGGATATGGGCTTGCGTTTCCCGAGTCCGGAATCGTGATGGACGATGTATTAACGAATCTTGCAAATCCGGGAGGAGGAGGATTGACCGTGAGTACGAAACTTGTGTTGGTGCTGTCCCCTGTTTCAGTGTTGGTCACCGTGATCGTCGCTGTCCCGGTCTGCCCAAACGCTGGCGTCACCGTGATGTACCGCTGGTTCAATCCCGCGACCCCGAAGAAGATGTTTTCAACGGGAACCAGTGTCGTGTCAGACGAGGCGGCGCTCAACACCCCGCCCGGCGTCGTCAGATCCACATTCGTGATTTCAAGCGCCAGCGTCGGCTGATCCTCAATCAGGCTCTGATTGGGTATGGGGGCCAGCGCCGGCAACGCGAGCGTCTGCGCCACGCCGAGTACGGCGAATGCAGTCACGAACAGGAAAGCAGTAAGGGTAGTTCTTGTTGGTTTCATAGGCATAAAATTCTGAGATAATTCCGCAATCTACCGAACGCTGAGATTTATCATTAAGACAGGTCTGCGACAAAGCACTGCTCGAAGACAGCACCTACCACGTCGAGAGCACACTGCGACCCGAATACGGCGAATCTCACGTTATTGAATCTACACGATGTCACAAGGTTGTCTGTCGTGGCTGTCCCTCATTCGGTTGTAGTGGAAACCGTGGTCGGTTGTCATGGTAAACGCCACAAGCCGGGAATCTGAACGTTAATAGGCCCGAATCGAAGCTCAGATTCATTCCGCGGCGACCGGAGGTAACCAGGACACATTCATTTTCAAAGATTCTGTTAGCTCATGAAGCAATTTCATTTTTTCGACTGCTTGGGTGGGAGTCCGGTGCGTGAATGGAAGTTCCCCGAGCGAACGGCTTCACTCCCGCCAAAAGAATTGTTCGTCGATCTGCTGGGTGCGGATCAGGTATTCAAGTTGCTTGAGGCGTGTGAAGGTCCGATGTTTGAAAACCTCTGTCGGCATGTCGATTCTTTTGAATAAATCGTAAAGCTGTTGCGCGCCGCGCCGCGCGTCCCAAGCGCACTTGAAACCCGGCAGATGCTTCCGAATTTTCTCAAACGAAACCCGGTAGCTGCGATTGTCAGTGCTGGCCGGGCCGAAGGTAACGCGGCAGCCGACGAACACCTCAGACACAATTTCGGCAATCTCCTTGACCCGATAGTTGTGCGCCGTATCACCAACGTTAAAAACCTGATTGTGAACCGATTCCCGCGGAGCCTCCAGCGCTGCAATAATGGCGCGACCAATATCCAAGCCGTGAACCAGGGGTCGCCACGGTGTGCCGTCGCTGGTCATGGCGATTTCCTTCTCCGTCCACGCCAGCCCGGCGAGATTATTCAACACGATGTCGAAGCGCATCCGCGGTGAGGCTCCATAGGCGGTGGCGTTGCGCATGAACGTGGGCGAGAACCGGTCATCGGCCATTGGCTTCACGTCGCGCTCGACGAGCGTTTTGCATTCTGCGTAAGCCGTCTGCGGTTTCACGGGCGATTCTTCGTCCACAAATTCCTGATCGGACACTCCGTAAACACTGCAGGAAGACATGTACACGAAGCGTTGCACGCCAACCGAGCGAGCCAACTCAGCCAGCCGGACTGAACCCTTGTGGTTGATCTCATAAGTGATGTGTGGCGCCAACTGACCAGCGGGATCATTGGAGAGTTCGGCCATGTGGACGATCGCATCAACTCCTTGCAAATCCTTTGCCTCCACCTGCCGGAGGTCCTTGACCAGCGTTTGCGCCGTCACCGGTCCGCTCCGGTACAACGTACCCTCCTTGTAGAAGCCGGTGTCGAGCCCGATCACTTCATGACCGCGCTTCAACAATTCCGGCGCGAGTAAAGACCCCAGATAGCCATCATTACCAGTTACACAGACACGCATATTGTTTCATCGAGTTACTTTTGTTTCTCCAAATGTTTTCAGGTTTTCCAGGCATTCCATGAAGTACTCAGTCGGTTATTCCGCGGCCTCAGCGCCAGATTCGGGTTCAACGACGTTCGACAATCACCGGCTCTGTCACACGCGGCCCCTCTGGTTGCCCTCCATTAAGTTTACCCGTCACGCGGCCGACCCAATCCGAATGCTCCACATACCAGGCAACCGTCAGTCGAAGTCCCGCAGCGAAATCATGCCGGGGTTCCCAGCCCAGTTCACTGCTGACCTTGCCGGCATCGATGGCATAACGACGATCATGACCGAGGCGGTCTTTCACAAACGTGATGAGCTGTCTTGAATTCCCACCCAACCCTGGCCGCAATTCATCAACCAGATCGCAAATCTGTTCCACAATCCTCAGGTTCGGCCATTCATTGTTCCCGCCGATGTTGTAAGTCTGGCCGGAGCCGCCGCGTCGCAGAACGGTCCACAGAGCTTCTGCATGGTCCAGAACAAATAACCAATCTCGAACGTTCATGCCATCGCCGTACACCGGGATCGGACGGCGATTGAGCGCACTTTGAATGACCACAGGGATGAGTTTCTCCGGATACTGGAAGGGACCATAGTTGTTTGAGCAATTAGTAACGACCGTCGGCAAGCCATAGGTGTGATGGTAGGCACGCACAAGCATGTCGGACGCGGCTTTGCTCGCGGAGTAAGGAGAATTGGGCGCATACGGAGTTTCCTCGGTGAACTTCCCGGTCGCGCCAAGGCTTCCGTACACCTCATCCGTGGAGACGTGATGGAAGCGCCGCGCTTCACAGTTGCCAGACCAGAACGCGCGACAGGCCTCAAGCAGATTGAACGTGCCGATCACATTAGTTTGGATGAAATCGTCCGGGCCGGCAATGGACCGATCAACGTGCGATTCAGCAGCAAGATGCGACACGTGCGTGATCTTGTGGCGTCGCACGACGTTCTCGACGCCGGCTTTGTCGCGCAGATCAACCTTCTCGAAAACGTACTTGGGATGCCCTTCGACATCACTCAAATTTTCCAAGTGGCCAGCGTAGGTCAGGCAATCTAAATTGACGAGCCGGTCAATCTCCGGTTGGTCGATGATGTGCCGGATCAGATTTGATCCGATGAATCCCGCGCCGCCTGTCACTATTAGGTTCATATTGCTTTAGTGGCTTTGCTGTCCTGGCTCGCCTCGGGCTGCCAGGTTGCGAGCGCTTCCCTGAGCGCCTCCTGCACCGGCCGCACCCGGACTCCAGTCGCCAAGAGCTTGCTGACATCCAGAAGGCAGTTGGAACGCGGTGCCCTTGCGCCCAAGCGGTAAAACTCTTCATCATCGGACCAGAACGCGAACTCGCGCTGCGGGCGCAATATCTCCTGGATCAGCTTGATGGCGTCGGTGGCCGACACTGCCCCCGGATTCGTGACGTTGTACGT
Organism: Verrucomicrobiota bacterium; assembly: GCA_016200005.1. Taxonomy (NCBI): domain Bacteria; kingdom Pseudomonadati; phylum Verrucomicrobiota; species Verrucomicrobiota bacterium. Next base: position 7,030 of record JACQFP010000069.1, read on the forward strand.
ACCGGTTGGCGCCTGGCGCTGCCAAAGGTCCAGGCAGGCCCTCGCGAAATCTCCACGATGCGAAAGCGAATTGATGTTGTCGTAGATTCGAGGGTAGCGCAACAGTTTGGAAATGTAGTTTCGCGAGTTGTCGAATTCGTCGAAGGGAATCCGCAAACGCCAGATATATCCACCCTCCAGGGACGCCAGCGCTTCTTCAGCCAGCGCTTTGGTCCCGCTATAGAAGCTGCACGGCGGACTGCGGAACGAAAAGTTGGATGGATCGGTTTCGACAAATCCGCGAAAGCGATCAGGTTCGTTTCTGAACAGTTCACGAAGGTGAGGTTGGTTCAGGTTGCGCTCAACAACCCACTCGCCATCTCTCAAGACCTTGCCGCCCGAATAAATACAGCCCGACGAAATATGCGCCCACGGCACGCCCGCCGCCACGCAGGCTTGCGCGACCGTCACTGGAAGCAGCGTGTTTCCCTGGAGGGTATCTGCCTTTTGGTCCTCGCAGGCATCCACATTGGGACGTCCGGTGTGGCCCGCGGCATTGATGACGAACGTTGGCTTGCGCGATTGCAGGAATTCCAGCAAAACGCTGAACTTCGTATAATCGAGTTCCGCACGGGACAACGGCAGCAGCCAGAACTTGCGCAGCTTCAATTCGTTTGCAAAGGCCTGACCGATGTATCCGCTGGCTCCTAAAAGAAGTACCATAAACCTAAATCCATCTTCAAACCGCCGCCGATTCCGTCACCACGCCTTGCAAGTAAGCCCGATATTCGCAGTCGGGCATGGTCTTCACCAAGGTTTCAAAATCCAGCCGAGAAATGAATCCGCGCCGGAACGCCGCTTCCTCCGGACAACCGATCTTGACACCGGCGCGTTTCTCAATGGTTTGCACAAAGGCCGACGCGTCGTGCAAACTGCTGCTCGTGCCCGCGTCCAGCCAGGCGAAACCCCGGTTCAACTTGAAAACGCGCAACTGCTTTCTCCGTAGATACTCCACGTTGACATCAGTGATCTCCAACTCGCCGCGGGCTGAGGGTTTGAGCGCCTTGGTGATGGAAACGACTGCGTTGTCGTAGAGATACAATCCCGGCACCGCGTAGTTGCCTTTCGGCTGCTTGGGCTTCTCCTCGATCGAGATCGCGCGGCCCCGCTCGTCGAATTCCACCACGCCGTAGCGTTCCGGATCGTTCACATGGTAGCCAAAAATAATTGCGCCATCCCGAAACTCCGCGAAGGCTTTTTGAAAAACATCTCCGCCGTAGAACAAGTTGTCGCCCAAGATCAACGCAACTGGATCGTCACCGATGAAACTTTCTGCCACCAGAAAAGCCTGCGCAATGCCCTGCGGCTTGGGCTGCTCGCGATACTCAATCGTCAGTCCCCATTTTCGGCCATTGCCCAGTAACATCTCGAAGCGGGGCAAATCATGCGGGGTCGAAATCAGGCAAAGCTCGCGCACGCCACCCTCGATCAGCGTGGTCGGCGGATAATACACCATCGGTTTGTCATAAACCGGCTGGAGCTGTTTGCTGGCAACGAGTGTCAGCGGAAATAACCGGGTTCCGGCACCGCCCGCGAGAATTATGCCCTTCATGATTTTTGAAATTTGAACATCCGGCTTCCTCGATCGAAGTATTCGTGAAATCCGAAAGGATGCTTCGCGTCTTCGACGAATGCAGCGTGCGAAGGTTTTGGTGAGAAGATTATTGACCTGAAGACGTTTTAATGGTCGGCACCCTATTGTCCGTGCCGGTTTCGTTGACTCTTTCAAGCCAGATCTCTCGCCAGTACGAATCGATGCTCCGAGGACAGAACATTCTGCAAGCACTGTAACGAGCCTGACAATAAACTCCTTCCAACACAATCGATTCAGTCTTCATCTTGACGAGCTTTCCCGTCCTCTCATCTAGAATCTTGCTGACACGCCTGGCAACGCGGTAGGTGCCCCCGCAATAGGGGACAGCCTCGGCATCAAAATATAGGCCGCGATTCTTGCTGGCTGTGTCAAGGGTTGCCAAGATCTTCTTATGTGATTTCACACGAACCAGTTCCCCGGGTTGCAGGTTGAGCGTGCCGCCAGGTGTCCGCTGGCCGGCGGGTATACTGCCGCTCTTCCTGGGAAATGGTGTGCCGCGCCAAAGCGGATGGAATTTATCATAGAACCAACGCATTATCCGGCCCAGCCCAAGACCGGCGATGCTCAAATTGTAGTAGCGCGAATAAATCAGTCCTTTCACAACCCGCCAAATCCCGACATTGCCGGAGCTGTAATCTTCGGCGTATTGCCGGAGATCCCACCAGGATAGCGGCGTGGTCGCATACGGCAATCGCGTTGCCTGACATACGTAAGCAGGGTCTTGCTCATCTTGCCTCCCGGGCACGCGGGTCCCAGCCCACACATTTTGTTCTGTACAGCCTCCATTTTCATCAAGCGCGACATGCTCAGTCGCTCCTGTGGAAGTTGGCGGTTCTTGCTCGGTTACGTCGGCGTTGACCCGCTTCAACCAGGCCTCCTTCCAGAAGATAAGACAACCGGCCTGGCAGCCACCGTAAGCCTGGCCATCGCACCGAGTTTCCAAATGGACTGCTGCCGCCATTCTTCGACCGCGTACGGGAAAGACGGTATCGCAGGTTTTGTGCGCTCGTTTAAAAACTCTGAATCGCCGGCCGCAGTACTGGAACATTTGCGGCATGAACGGCAATCCCTCCAACTGCCCACGCCGGTCAAGCGTCTGCAAGATTTCTTCCTTGCTGCGAACTTCGACCCATTCCCCAACGTGCAATTGTAAACTTTTTGGCATTTATTTTTGTTTCAAGAAAGATCCAAAGAATTACGCGACGCTCCCACGACGCACTCCTTCAACCTGGTTCTGAGCGCGAGTTTGTTTCTAAAATTGGCGGCCGCCCGGCGACCTTCACGCGAATACCAGACGGCGAAACAAGTCAAGTAGCACAAGAGTCGTTCACTCTGGGGCATTGAACTCCGACTGATGGAGCGTGCAAATTCAATTCCGAGGTGGAGTCGTGGTGAAAGAAATCGCCTGTGCGTCCTCCGCGATGGATCAATCCATGCCTGAAAGTCCGTCAAGTTTTTGTTGGCTTTAATGGATATTCCCAAATGAAATCGTTTTTGAAAGAGTACCTCAGGGATTTGCAGGATTTCACCACGCAACGCGATTTCCGCAAGCAATACGTAATCCGATGCAATAAATGCGTCGATCAGACGCGTTTTTTTCAGGACATCCCTGCGGAACAGACCATTCTGAGCCGGCGCCCATTCGACCGTCCGCAGCACATCAGCCAGGCGCTGGTGCGGTCGCGGACGGCGCGTGTTAAGCTCTTCAACCACGTAATTTGTTTTCTTTCCTTCCCCGTCGATGACCTCAGTCCTCGGCGCCACCAATACCACTGATGACGGCGCCTGATCGAAAACCTCAACACATTTCCTCAGGAATCCTGGCAAACAGACGTCATCATGAAATTGCCATTTGAAATAAGTTCCTTTGGCCTGCTGGAAAACCGCCTTGATATTATGTGCGGCGCCAAGATTCACATCAACTCGGGAGTAACGGACGCGCTCATCGCTTTCGGCATACCGCCGGCAGATCTCCGCTGTGGCATCCGACGAAGCGTTGTCCGAGATGATTAATTCAAAGTCCCTGTAGTCCTGCTGCAGGATGGAATCCACGGCGAATCGAAGATATTTTTCTCCGTTATACACGGGCAATCCGATACTGACCCTTGGAACATGCAGGCCCATTCTAAACAGGTTTTGTCTCCTTACCCAGAGTGCGCTGAAAGATCTGATTTATTAAATCCCGGTATAACCCCGCTTGCTTCATAACGACCAAGAGAACTCCCAAATAAACCGAAAAGACAATTCCAAGCCCTAATATCAGGCGCGGGATAGCCGGCAAAAGAGCCCCAAAGGCCATCTTGAACGCCAAACCGCACGCCGCTGCGAATAGCCCGGCCAAAAGCGGTTTTCTCGAGGCTTGCCAATAAGTTCTTGCGGTAATTCCCGTGTCGTGGATTGCCCAAGCCAAAATCGGCACCAACAAAGTACACATGGCCGCAGAGTATCCCACGGCGACCCCTTTCGGTCCATACCGCATTCCCAATGCGATCCCTAGGATCACCGTCGGGCTTATCACTAGGGCCATTTTCAGGCTTCGGCCCGCCCGGCCGGTCGCAATCAGAAACCATCCGAATGGATTAATCATCGCGAATACGATTATGGCGGGTGTGAGCAGCCACAGGATCGGACCCGTTTCCACCCATTTCGGTCCAAGCAGGATCTTGATGAGTTCATCTGAAAAAAGGGCGGAGACCAATGTGACCGGAATGCTTAAGGATAGCAGCACGGAATACCCTTTCAGAAAGGAGCGACAAAGGCGTTCGGTGTCGGATTGGATCCGCGAGAGCGCGGGGAAAGCAACAGAGTGCATAGAATTGTACAATTGCTGAAGCGGCAGGTTGAGCAACTGATAGGCTCTTCCATACAGGCCCAGCGCCGCCGCCCCCCAAAAACGGCCCAGCAGGACCTTCTCCGCATTGTAGCCCACATAGACGACCAATTGATTGAGGGTAACGGTTCCTCCAAAGTGGAGCATGGAGCGAACACCGCATCCGCGGCTTGGTTTGCCGGGACGCCAGGGAACGGCAAACCACAGGCCAAAACTCTGGATGCAGGGACTGCAGAGGGCCATCATTACTAACGACCAATAACCAAACCCGCGCGCGGCCATCGCAATGCCCAATGCGGAACTGAAAACCACCGAGGAAATGTTAATCTTTGCTATCGTGCCATAGCGCATATCCCGCACAAGCAAGGCCCCATGCTGCATCGAGACGCTGTTGAGAAGAAATGCCGACGCCGAAAAAATGGTGATCCAAAACAAGCGAGGCTCTCCGTAAAAAACGACCAGAGCCGGCGCCAACGCCATCCCAAGCGTCGTCAATCCCACCCCAACGGCGACATTGATCCAGAAAAGAGTCGAGAGTTGCTTGTGCGTGATCTCCTCACGTTGGATGGTTGCCGCGCCGAGACCAAGATCTCTGAAAAGTCCTAAAACTCCGGTCATGGCAATCACCATTCCCTGCAGACCAAAATCTTTGGGAGACAACAACCGGGCGAGAACCACGGTGGACACGGTCTGGAGCACAAAACTCACCGCTTGGTTGATCAGGGTGAGCATTCCGCCTCGAACGGATTTTCCCTTCAATTGATCGGGGTTGATGCGCGCAAATGTCGCTTCAGGTATGGTGCGACTCAGCCTGTCGCCCAGGAGAGCATTCGTGGTACCTGGCTGCCCGTCGTCATTGTCGTTAACCAGTTGATTGGTCATCATACTTTCCCTCAGGCCACCGACGGCATTCCAAAGTCATCGTGAAACAGCATTTCTTCCGTGCGTTGAGGATTCGTGCCGTGTCAGAGTGTTGCCCCGATCTGTTTCTGCATTCGAAGGGCGAACCGTCCCGGTTGCCAGCAATCTGGTAACGCCCAAATGCATGGGGATCCAGTACTGTTGGAATGGCCACTACTGCATCGGACGGAGACAGTCCACGCTCCGAAACTCATCAGTTCTTTTTGGAAATACGCCCTCAAAAGTGCCAAATCAATGAACGACTTCCTTGGCACGGCAACAAAGGGAGACGCGAGCTCGACATGGATGAACTTGACCTGTTTTACGAGCAGCATTTTGTCAAGCCCTTGCGTGAGTAATTTCGCGGACGCCGACGTTCAACACAAAAATGCCTGCCCATTTCCATGTCGAGGACGTAACTCATTTCCCAAGCAGGACATCCTTCGCTATCGAGATCCGCGGGAGGCTGAATAATTCTTCTCAAGTGCAACTTCACCCAGTGCCAAAACCATTTCAGCCGCGGATTTCCGATATCCTTATGTTCCCAATGATAGGCTATGTAGGCTTGCGTTCGTCCGTATTTGCCGGCTGCGGCCAGCCATTGCCTGCGCTTAAGCCGGTCCGCCGCGGGCTGATGAGTCACCGTCGCATTTTCGACATATCCAATCTTGAAACCAGCCTCGACTAATTGCAGGCCGAACAGTGATTCTTCATTGAGCAGACCAGGAGATCCAGGACCCAACTCCGTGTCGAATGCCGGCACGCGTTCCAGGACCGACCGGCGAAAGCCCATGTTGGCGCCGATCAACCCGACCTGCCCATGGAATTGCCGATCAACCACGGCCAAAAAAACTTGATGCCAGGCGGTCAACCACGGCTTTATCAGATTCTGTGCCAGCACTACCTTCCCCACTACCGCGTCAGTTTGGCCCCGCAGAAGCGGTGACACCATTTTTTCCACCCAATCTTCAGGCACGGATACATCGTCGTCGGTGAACAAGAGAAACTCCCCGCGGGCTTTCGCCATCGCAGCGTTGAGCGCATTGCTCTTTCCCTTTCTCCCTTCATACAAGTATCGTAATGTCATGTTTAGGAGCGTGACGCTTCGCGCCACCTTGCCTGTGTCATCCGTTGAAGCATTGTCAACTAGAATGACCTCGACCTGCCAGCCTGCGGGAATCTTAACCTTTCCAAGGCCTTCCAAAGTCGGCTGCAAGCTGGCTGCGCGGTTGCAGGTGCAAATGATGATGGAAACGGACAAGTCGGATCTCATGATGAAATGCTCGGAATCGGATCGGTGTTGCCCCGGCTGGACTCCAGTCTCAATCATATCTGAGATTTTGAGAATTTGGTGCGATAAACGGATTGCGCGTTCCAATATGATGGAAGAAATCGAATCAAATTGAACCATCGCGCCACAACCAAGGTGATACCTACAATGAAAAGATCCGGTCTAAAAGGTTTGAGCAGGTACTTACAGCATGACTTTGCCCATTGAAGTTGACCAACAACAAATACTTTCCAGTAGATGGTCCACCATGGTGAGGGGCTTTTCACATACTTTCGATACTTTTCCGGGCTCTTGTGATAGAGCAGGAATTCGCTTTCAAGACCGCGAACCCAACGTGCGCGTTTCATGAGTTTGTCACGCCGGGGCGGGTGAATGATGTGTACTTCTGGTACGAAAACCATTTTACCGAGATCCTCGACACGCCAGGCCAAATCTGCATCTTCGTCATGCGCGAATTTGAATGACTCGTCGAAGCCTCCGACCTTATCAAACGCGCTCTTGAGATAGGCCGCATTACAGGTCGGCATTGAGGTAAGACAAGGCTTGAGGATTTCAATCTGATGAGTTAGTGGTGTTCGGGCCAGCCGATCGGTTGTCGTTTGGCCCTGTAACCCAACCGCTCCAGTACACTCGAACGCTCGGACCAATTGTTCCAGCCAGTCAGGAGCAGCGAGGCAGTCATCATCCGTAAAGGCCAGGTATTTCCCGCGCGCCAGACGAGCGCCGGCATTTCGCGCCGCACCTGGGCCGCGGTTCTTCAGATCCAGGATTTCCAGATTCCGAAAACCACCCTTGAGTTCACGGAGCATGTCCACTGTCCAGTCCGTTGAGCCGTCGCTGACCACGATTACTTCAAACTGATCCGCAGAAAAAGTCTGCTTTGCGAGCGACTCAAGGAGCCGGCGGAGCGATTCCCGCCGGTTAAAAGTAGCCACCACCACTGAAATCGTCGGACCACTCGAGTCTGACAAAGCGCCGTGATTCTCTGCGTCTCTGACGTTGTTCATCGTGATCTTCTGCAACCTCTGAATGTCCCGTTGCGGAGGCACAATTGCTTCAATTCCGGGCTGAGGTGTTATTCTGCCCTTCGCCAGCAACTTTTCGCAGGACTTTTCTGATCAGGTCACAGCAAACCGATTTGAGGGCTTTCTTGATGAGCCACACCTTGCGTGCCAGTGACATACGATCAAAGTCTGCGTATTGCTCAAGGAATCTCGGATGCACGATCGAAAGTGGGAATGCATTGTGAAAGTCATCGACTTCGCGATTTTGGAGATGCGCGTACGCACTATACCTATCATGCTTGATAAAGAGCAGTATATTCTGCGCATACCACCAGCATACACGGTCATTCGACCATACTCTTCTGCGAACATAGTCAAGAACATCGTAGCCGTTTTTGCGAAACAGATTCACCCAATAATCCGGCCATTGCTCGTTCAAATGGATGTTCTTGATCCAAGCCTGTCCTGGAACTGCTGCGGAGAATACCACGACATCGCCGAGTCCAGTCAGTGTGCGAACGAACGTTTCAGCGCATGTCGGAGGTAGATGTTCAGCAGTTTCAAGTGACAGGACGAGATCGAACCGTCGAGGCAATCGAAGCGGCTCCGCCAAGTCATGCGGCATAAACACATCCTTGGGAACGAGAAGCATTCCTCGATCAACGTAATCTCCGTCAATGCCCAGAACATCCGTCATCCCATGTGATAGAAAAACCGACAACCAGGTCCCGACTCCGCAACCTACGTCAACGACGCTCCGAGGCCGTAGATGCTGGATAAGATCAGGAACGATTGCTTCCGCTGATCTCAGTGAGGACGCCGCTTGGTTTTCAAAAAACTCTCGGCCGTAATATGTACTTGGCATGTTCTTAATCTCTCCTCATCGAAATATAGTATCCTCAAGCATATCAGTACGATGTTTTGTGACATCCGCACGATTATTAACCTCAGCACTTTTTTGCCGACCGATAGCACTTAATCACGAGAGTCGGGACGACGGAATAAACGAGCGGCTTATAATACTCGGGCGTGAGCGGATGCAGGCGCGCACAAGACCACGCGGTTCGGATCGCATTGCTCGCCTTCCTGTCGGCTTTTTGGTCGAGGACGCTTTCCATGAAGTGCGTCACGACCCCATGTTCCCGCCCATTGAAGGCCTTCTCTTCGCGGGCTTGTAGCAAGGTTGCGCTGCACACGTTGCTTCCTCGCCTGTTCAAAGCACGCTCCAGCACTATTCCAACCCCTTTTCGCCTTCGCATTGGGTCGGTTCGTGTGTTCGAAGTGGGGCTTATTCGATAGCTGTAAAGGCACTCCCCGATCACCAGCATTGGGAAGGTTTCCCCCACCCGGAGAATGTGATCCCAGCCTGCCCCTACCTGCAAGGTTTCCTCGAACTCAAAACGCCCGGCCAATGACCATCGGAACATCGCTGTGGGATCGTGAGACGGCATCCGGAAATCCTGAATGTCGTTCCTGCATTCCTCGATACTCTTGTGGCGATACCTCGGCGCCATGCGTTTTTCGTTTAGTATGATGTCGTAGCCGGTGAACACGGCTGCCAGACTTGAGTCTTCCAGGAACGGCCTCACCTGACGCTCGATTCTTCGCAAATCACTCAAATCATCGGCGTCCTGAATGGCGAAGAACTCACCGGATATCTGTTTTAAGGCATAATTCAGAGTCGCCGCTCTCCCGGAATGCTCTTTCCGAAGGAGACGGATGCGCGAGTCCGTCAAATCCTCAATCTCGCCAAGGCATCCATCCGTGGAGCCGTCATCCACAATGAGGACCTCCAAGTTCGTGTACGTTTGGGCCAAGACGCTCTTTAGCGCCGGCCTCAAATAACTCCCGGCGTTGTAAACGGGTACGAGGATGCTGACGAGTGGATGATGCATCACATTGGACCAGTTCCGGTCGCAGAAGTGCTACGCCTCAGTTGCAAAATAGGAACGACATTCATCAACGACTTCATTTCCCCAATATTCGTTTGATCGCCCACTTCAATCGAGAATTGGTCTTAAAATCTGTGCGCCCTCCAAAGTACTCCTTATACCGTTCCATCTGCCCCAGCGTGCTTTCTTGATGTTCCACGATCAGGGCGTTTTCCAGATAATACATTGGCGTCTTGGTCTCCAAACAGGCTTCGGCAAACGATTCATCTTCCCGGCCACTATTCTCGTTTAGATCGTATGGACAGTGAATACCCTTGGCGATTCTTGCGGGCGCTATTCTCGCCAAACCTCCCGTATGGGGAACGCTGCGAAAAGTATAATACGTGTCGGTTTCGTCAGAGTACTTCACAAAATGCCGCTCGCCTTTGTCACCGCCAGGATGTCCGATCAGCCCCACCGGATAGGGTGAAAACACCGCGTCTGGAACAAGCTTGTGCACGGCCATGACATGGACAAAAAAGTCCGGCGACCGAAACATGGCGTCCTCATCCAGCTTCATGATCAACGCGCCTCTCAAAAGCGGAACGATCCGGTTGTTCCCTTCGCCAGTGCCGTAATTCCGGTCCCAAAAGTGGCAGATGATCCTCTCTGCTCTTTGGCCCGTCCTCAGGAACTTCCTCAGCTCGGTTGACGCCTCAACCCCTTGAAAGCAGATATGGTGCTCGAAAGGCACCTGGGAGCCGCCAAACTGCTCCATGGACTCCACGAGTCGCCGAACATACAGTTCGCGCCCCCTCGAAAAGGTATAGATGCTGATCACGTCAACAACTTCTTGGCTTAGCCGTCCCACTACGCCCAAACACTGAGTCGGGGAGGGTCCAAATCGAAAGCAGAACTCCCAACCCGACAACTCCGATCGTAAACTCACGGTAACTCCCGTTCAGATGACGACAGCCGTAAAGCATCGTCAGTAGTACAAGGCTGGTGCACAAAAACATAAAAGTGCGCTTGGTAATTACTCCACGGAGGGGCCTAGTGCTCAAACAAAGCCTGGCAGTAAGGCGACCACCCGTCGTCACCCCGGCCCCGATAAGCAGATACCACCCTGCTGCCTTAATGAGATTCCAGCCATAAATCTTCTTGGTCGCGGCATCTTCCCGATAAAGATGGTTCTCGGGCGCTACCAAAAAGGGCGGCAACAACCGGCAAACAAACCAGTTTCGCCTGTGGTTCGCAAAAGTCCGCATGCTTAGGTAATCTGCCGCGCTCGTCATCTCGGATATCGTGCGCGTCTTTACATCCGGAAGCCGTGCCAACCACTCGAAGATCTCCTCTAAGTCCGAATAATCGAGCTTCCCTCTTGCAGCATCAACCTCGACAAAATCGTACGCGTGAAAAATCGCAACCACGATGTTATCTCGTTCCGGCCGGTTCTGCGCGTACTGGATCACCCTCTTTAATTCTCCAAGCTCACAGGTCGAAGGAAGCACCTTTAAACCAGCGCTGGCGAGCGCTGGAGAACGCGTGCCACCAGACAACGACTTGAAGCCCAGCGTCTGCAGTGCGACGATGGTGTTAGTATCGTATCGGTTCCAAGGCGGAATAAACGTCGTGATCGGAACCTTGAAGGCGTCCTCCAAATACTTCTTTCCCTTTGCGATTTTCTCAACTTGTTCCCCAACGGGTAGGCCATCGAATTCAGACGTATAGTGCGCATTGCGAGTCCGATGCGAATATCCGTGTTGCGCGATCTCCACTTTTCCCCTTCGCACAAGGTTTGTCAGAAGGTTCACTTTTTTCTCGCCCAGAGGAATTTCACCTGTTGTGGCCGGGTTCTCCACATCGCCTTTACTCATGAACGGAACAACTCCAATGGTAACGGGTATGCCGTGGGTCTCACAGGCTTGGATCAGTTTCTGGTCAAACTCCGTCACAACGTCGCCTCCATAATCATCGAACCTTAGGACCACGAAGATCTCACCGGCGCTAATACGGATCGGCATCAGCGCAAAGGCCACATACAGCCCCAATATCAGGAGAGCTTCCTCCATAAATAGACTCGATCTCGTCACTTGCACAGGCCATCGCCGTCAACACTACACTGACTGCGGGCGACCTTTGGCATTCTGGAATGGAGTTGAATCGGCTTCCTCGTTGACGGAGCTTGGTGACACCTTTACCGGGTACCTCTTGCGCCCAGCCACAAGTCCAGGCACGGCGCCGATCACGAAGAAAAGAAAGACGTAGGTTTGGTCGAAATACGTAATCGAAAAAAAGGTCACACAATGAGCGAACAGCGCAGCCCCGGCGCACCAAAGAACGAACTCGGCAGGGTCTCGTTCTCTTCGCATGGCGCTCATGCGCCGGCCCAGCAACTGGAACGCCTTGAACAAGACGGCGATGAAAGCCAGCATCAATGGCAGACCGCCAATTACACCCATCTGAAGAAAATAGTTGGTGATGTCCACCGCATTCTGGCTCCACGCGATTCCGTAGGGCATCCAATCGCGCGTGTAATCCGTGCCAACCAGCCACCAGTCGCCCAAGTGATCCACCGCCTGAGTGATCAACTCCGCCCGGTGATATCCGGTGCTGCCACCAGTAAAATCGATTCGCGCAATCAGATACCAAATGGGTGCTTTCATGACCAGCGCCAACCCGACGATTCCAAGAACAACGCCTGTCTTGATCTGACGCATCCTCGTACGCCAGCGCCACAGAGCCGCTGCTGTCAGAGCCGCGAATAAGGTCATGATTGGGCCGCTTGAAGCAGTGGAGAAAACGATGACCATGCAGGCGATACAGCCCGTGATCGCGAGCCGCCGGTACAGCCGAAGAAGCGGGATGACCAGCGGCAAACAAACTCCACCGATTGTTCCGGCGAGGATGGCGTGGGCGAAAGGTCCTTGGGCACGAACGCGTCCCAGCCGGACTTCCGGCCCAAAACCGCCCACTACGCCATAGAAATTCCGACCGCTCGCCTGCTCTGCTGCCAGGAAGATCGCCAAGGGAACAGTCACGATGGCTACCGATTTGCTGAATCTCAGGAAGTCATCGCGGTCCGTGAGAAAGATCCGGGCATAGAGATAAGCGCCGAATAGGTCACACGCCATTCCCAACCTGAGCGAAAGTGGATTATGATCCTCAGGGTTGTGGCCAAAGCTGCTTAGAATCACCCAGCAGGCCCAACAAAACATCAAGACGTCCAACGGATTCCGCGGAGACCTCTTGCCTAGTCTTCCAAACGCACCACGGATCAAACCCGCCAGGATTAAGAGCCGGCAAGGGAAAAAGCTGACCCCCAGGTTTATGACCGTCAGGTTCGGAAGTTGACTGGCAGCGATCAAGAGTGGCAGGAAAGCGAAGCGCCGAGGGAGGGCAAACTGAGCCAGCAGCAAAGCCAAGGCAATAACAATGAAAAGCGGAGTCACAAATCAACGCGGTCAGTACTTCCAAGTCATTACCATCCGAATTTAGAACTGCACCGACGACGCAGACGTAGGCGGTGGCTTGCGGTGCTATAGGCTACGAAAAAAAGTACTTCTAAGGTTTCCCTGAGGAGCGAGCCGTTTTCGGTAGGCCCGCAAATTCGTGTGCGCTACTACTGGCTTGAGGCATGAAGAGCAGTCGATCAGCCAAACGGGTGGAGTTTACCCCGTTCCAAAAAATGCCTATTAATCAGTTCTGAACAAAACGAAGTCCCAATGGGGGTGGCGGACGATTCGCGACCGGTGCCGGCGCATAGAGGTACAGCGCCTGAACCTGGGTTGCCGACAATGCGCCCGAATAAACCCGCGCCTCGTCAATCACTCCCTTGGCGAATTCACCTGGCAACCCATGCGCTCCAATGTAAAGCGGCTGATCGTAGCTGATGATGCTGCCGCTCTGTGCGGCACTGCCCTGCTCCACTCCGTTGACGTAAATGCGCACCGCCGACCCGTCAAAGACGCCCACCACATGCACCCATTCGCCATAATTCACGTTAACCGAGGAACTGACGTTCACGCTGTTACCACTCGCGTTGACCAGTTGAAATTGTGGGGTCCACTGCGTAGTGGAGGAAACATGGCCACTAAAAAGATGCCATGCGAAATAAGGCGACGTGAAGGCGCCGGTTTCCTTGACTTTGCACATGATCTGCTGCCAGGTGCCTAGGTTCTCGAGCTGCACCCAAGCTGCCACGCTGATAGTATTACCACTGATGTCCAACCCCGAACTATTCGGAGCGTCGGCACGACCATTCACACCATCAAGCAGAAGTCCGTTGCCGTACTTTCCGGTGCCGGCCCACGACGCGCCGGGCCGCAACGTGAGAGTGTTCGTGGACACGCTGTCCACCGCCATCGTGCCGGTCCCCTCGTCAAAATTCCAGTAGGCGGCAGGGCTTGGCAACGCCGTTGGCGCGTTGCTAACCGTAATGACGTTGGTTCCGCTCCAAGCAGTATTGCCGGCGCCATCATAGGCTTGCGCGTAAATCCTGTACGAACCGTTCGTTACCGTGGTGGAATCCCAGTTTTGGGCGTAGGGAGAGGCCGTGTCATCGGAAATCTGAGTGCCGCTGACAAAAAATCTAACGCCAACGACGCCAACATTATCGCTTGCAGTGGCGGTTAAATTCACTGTGTTGCTCACCGTCACTCCATTGGCCGGCGCGGTCAACGTTATCGTGGGCGGTGTTGTCTCGGGGAGAATGACACCAATACCGATCACGGACACAGCCGCCCCACCACCGCCGGTGAGAGTGACAGTCCGGTTAACAGAGCCGAGTGTTGTGGGATCGAAGCGAACCGTTACAGTCTGACTCTGATTCGCCCCCAGACTAAAGGTTCCACCGGATATGATCGCATAGGGCGCCGACACAGTTGCGGTTCCCGCAAGAGTTCCAGCGCCTGAGTTCTGCACGGTGAAGCTCATCTCACGGCCTGTGTTCGTTGTAACCGAACCGAAATCCAACTGGCTCGGCGAGACCGAGATCACCGGATTGGTGCCGCTGCTGAATTCCACCGCACCTCTTGTCCAAGTCGTGCGAGTGTTCCCATACATGTCTAAGTTGTAGGGTGCGCCCAAGGGCGTGCCCGGCGCGGTGTTGGCGATCAGGCGGAAGTCGAGGGCCGGGTAATTCACCCATGGCAAGGTTGAGTTGGTGACGCCATGCGCTTCAGGCGTAAAAGATGTGCCGGTGGCAAATGGGGTGATAAAGGTATTGTAATCATGCGAGAAGCCGCCGAATCCAAGACTTGCATTGTAAAAAAGACAGTTCTTGACCTCCATGACGCCCGTGGATGAACCCCCGGTCTGGAAGGTGGGGGTTCCCGGGCTCGACCCGTTGTCATTGAAGTTGATAAACGAACAGTTGTAGATTCTGTAGTCGCTGACGGTATTGTAGTTAATCCACGCCCCAATTAGGCCGTCGGAATAGTCAAACGTCGAGCCTCCTAGCCGGACAAACACGCAACCATAAACATTCATCGTGCGGCCCTCAAACATCAACCCCCCTGTCCCCTCACACCACGTAAATACGCAGTAGCGTAATGTCAATCGGTCACGCAGGTTTTGACTGGCCGGAAGCAGGTAGTTGGCGAGAATTTCAGCATGTTGTGCCGAGGTACTCTCGAATCTTCCTGTATAAACGTATTCGTAAGTCGAATCGCTACCACCCGACCAGAGTGGACATTCGCCAGTATCGTGAATGTATGCATAAGACACCGTGCAGTTGTTGGCGTTGTCGCCAAAGGTTGTTCCCCGGTTATAGCTGAGATCTCCACCACCATTGCCAACGACCTCAAAATGTTTCAACGTCACATTGGTCGGCCCCCAACTGTTGACCCAAAAACCGGAACCGTCCGAAGCACCAGTAACATTTATCTTGATGCCAAAATTATTAGTCCAGTAATTCAGTGGCCCACCACCTGTCTGGCCATCAACCATCCAATTGCTCGTTTCAAAGGTTGTCTGCCCGGCAATCACCATCTGACCGTCACCCATGCTATCCACCCAACCTGTGTTGGTTCCGTGGTCGCCAACCGTTGCTTTCTTGATCGTAATGAGCGTGGAGCCGCTGGCGGGAGTGCTGAACGTCTTACCGGAGTAATTACCGTCCACAAGATACCATGTATCACCGCGAGCCGGGCTGCCACTCCATGCTTTAAGATTGTTCCAGTCTGCCCCGCTGCCGTTGCCAGTGGCCGACGGTCCAACGCAGACGTTCGCCCCACGGGCGGAAATAGCTC
The DNA here is from genome assembly GCA_016200005.1 of Verrucomicrobiota bacterium. Taxonomy (NCBI): domain Bacteria; kingdom Pseudomonadati; phylum Verrucomicrobiota; species Verrucomicrobiota bacterium. The sequence goes on from JACQFP010000069.1 coordinate 22,810, forward strand.
CGAAGCAAACCAGTATAAAGGCGAGAACCGGCCCGTAAACAAATGCGTTTCTGTTCATCATGCATCTCTTGTGGGCAGAAACCGGGCCATTTTTCATCCGGGCGCAAGAGCGATCATTTTTGGCCACTGAGGTCCGGCAGTCCCGCTGGGGCGTTCCGGTCCGTTCCCCATTTAAAAGATTCAATAACATGCTGAAAACGTGGCCTTTAGCCTGTTGGCTTGCAACGAGGAGCTTCCTTGGTGTTGCTAGGAAATTCCTGGCCTTCACCTCAAATCCAATCGGACGCCCAAGTTAGCTAGAGTTTCAAACCGCGAACCTCGATTCGTCCAGTGTTTACTTTCGGAACGGTCAGATAACTTTTGAGACAAGGCACTTGGTAACCTGCGGCTTGTTTGATCACCCGCATACGGCGAGGTTGCGTTGTTCTCCGCGGCCACCTTTCCACTCCACTCTCTTAGACACCAAGGACTGCCTAAAGGCGAAATTCTTTGTGCCACATCTCAAGCACGAGCAGGCTGAAAATCTCCCGCGAATAATCCAGCGCGTGCTGGGCCTTGCCGCCGTTTCGGTTGTCGGACGAGTTCAGTTGCTGCTTTTGCAGCATGTCCCGCACGGACGCCTTGTGAAAATATGAATCCAACGCGGAGTTCTGTGCGAGGAGGGTGTCGTTTACAAACTCGCGCAGCTCGGTCTTAAGCCAGCGATCATACGGCAATGGGAATCCGGCCTTTTTGCGCGTCAGAATTTCGTCCGGGACGGACTCCTGCAAGGCCAGTCTGAGCACCCGCTTGATGGTCTTGCCGCGGACCTTGAACTCCGACGGCAACGATGCGGCAAATTCCAGCACCTGATGATCGAGTAGCGGTACGCGAAGCTCGACCGATGTAGCCATCGTCATTTTGTCCGCCTTGACGAGCAGATCATCCGGCAACCATGACTTGGTATCCACATACAGCATTTTTTGCAGCGGCGCCTTGCCGTCCACTCGCGAAAAAAGCCGCTGGGTTGGTTGATCCGAGAGGTAATTTCCCAACGAGGCGGTGAAATCATTTTTGTAGAGGGCACCCTTTTGCCGGTTGAACGGCGTTCCCGGCGTGGCCGCCAGACCGTAGTAATAATCCGGCATCGCGGTGTGGATGCAGTTCCGGTAGTGCCGGTTGTCCTTCCCCGTAAACATTTCAGCCACTTTCAAGCCGGCTGACAAAAGCCCTCGCGCCGGTCCGAATGCCGATTTCATTCTTTCCAACACGAGAAGGTTCCGATATTTGGGGTAACCCGCGAACGCCTCGTCGCCGCCTTCGCCGGAAAGCAACACCTTGACCGAAGATTGCCGGGCCAGGCGTGATACGTAGTAAAGGCTGATGGCGGGCGGTTCGCACACCGGCTCCTCCATGTGCCAGATGTACTTGGGCAGAAAATCCCGGAAATCCTGGGCCGTCACTGTGAGGTCATGATGAATGGTGCGGAACTTATCGGCGGCCATCTTCGCGTAGGGGCGTTCGTCCGCAAAACTCGCTCCGGAAAATCCGACGGTGAAAGTATTGAGGGGCTTGTCCGCATGTTCCGCCGCGTAACGCAGCACGCCGGTGGAGTCAACGCCGCCACTCAGCAGCACGCCTACCGGCACATCGCTGATCAGGTGGTCCTTGATGGTGCGCGAAAGCAGCTTTTGCAAGGCCTCGACCGCTTCTTCGATGTTTGTCCAATGGTTTGAGGTTTGGAAGGAAAGGTCCCAATATTCCCGGTCAACTAACTTACCATTGCTAACCGTCAGGTAATGACCCGGCTCAAGCTTGTAGATGTCTTTGAAGAGAGTTTCGTTGCCCGGCAGGTAGTAATAGGTCAAAAAGCGATCAATGGCGCGCGGATTGACTTCGCGCCGCGCGGTGGGGTCAACGAGCAGTGACTTGATTTCCGACGCGAACAGCAGCGCCTTGCCGGTGTTGAGGTAGTAAAGCGGCTTGATGCCGACACGGTCGCGGGCCAGGAAAAGGAACTTTTTGCGTTCGTCCCAGAGGGCGAACGCGAACATCCCCCGCAGGCGCGTCACACATTCTTCGCCGTATTCTTCGTACAGGTGGACGATGACCTCGGTATCGGTGGTCGAAGTAAATTTGTGTCCCTTGGCCAGCAATTCCGCGCGCAACTCCAGATAATTGTAAATCTCCCCATTGAAGACGATCCACACGGTCTTGTCTTCGTTGCACATCGGCTGCGCGCCCGTGGGTCGCAGGTCAATGATGGACAAACGGCGGTGTCCCAGACCCACCGGCCCGGACAAGTGTTTCCCCGCACCATCCGGGCCGCGATGGGCGATGATGTCCGTCATCCGCTGAATCAATTCGGATTCAACCGGCGTTTGTCCGTCCAAATAAAGCTTTCCTGCAATGCCGCACATACGTTGAGAACTTCAACAAGCCGCTGACCGTGGACTATCAAGTTTCCGGTATTGTTTTGTCCAACGCGACAAACCAAGTCCCCAGTTAAAGACCGCAAACCACTTGCTGCAGGATGCCCGCCACCGGGTTGCGTCGCTTTGGAACAGCAAGATGGGTGACAGAATCAACAGCAAGGCCACCCGGATCAACGCCGCCACGCTCAAAACCAGCCGGTAACACAAGCCGTAGAAGCCACCGCGCCATTTCCGGAGGAACTGCAGGATGGATTCCATCATCATGATATTCGAGAAATTGCTGCGCGCCTGCTGAGTGCTTCCGCCTCCGTGATGGACGACCGCCGCCTCGCCGAAATAATAGTTCGTCAAACCCAACTTGCGGGCTTTGTAGCAAAGGTCCGCGTCTTCGGCGTACATGAAGTAATCCGTGCTGAAGCGCCCGATCTGCTCAAAAACAGCGCGGCGCATCAGCAGGCAAGCACCCGAAATCATTTCCACCGGCGAAGGTTTCCCGCCGTTTTCGAAGATGGCGCGCATACCCCACAGCCGGGCGCGCGGTGCCAACCGGCGCAGCGCCTCGGCACTCAGGAGTTGATTGAGGATCGTGGGAAACGCCTGCACGCAACTGGTCTGAAGCGTTCCGTCAGTATTCAATAGTTTGCACCCGACGGCCCCCGCATCGGGCAGACTTTTTGTGAGTGAATGTAGCGCCTGGATCGCCGGGCCGACCACTTCCGTATCGGGATTTAGAAATAACAGATATTCACCGCTGGAAGCCTCGAAAGCCCGATTGTTCGATTTGGAGAAGCCGAGATTTTCCCGGCTCAGGATGAAGTTTACCTGCGGGAATTCCTTGCGCACCATGTCTTCGCTGCCGTCGAACGACGCGGCATCAATGACGATGATCTCGTACGTTAGATCGCGCGCCTCCGCCAACACCGAAGCCAGGCACTTCCGGAGGTGGTCTCTTGAATTCCAATTAACGATGATGATTGAGAGATCCATCAAAAAAACTTGGGTTGGCGCCGTTCGCGCCGGTCAAAACTCGCCGCCAGCGTTCAGGATGCGGCGAACGGTTGCGGGCGCATGAAGGTGCGATGCCATAACTCCAGCGACACGAGCAGGTAGATGTGCCGCCGGTACTGCTCCTTGCCTTCGCGATCCAGTTCCAGAATCCGCCGGATGAAGTTTTGGTCGAAATAGCGGCCCATCGAGGAATCCGGTCCAAGCAGGCAGTCTTCGACGAACGATCGCATTCGGACCCGAAACCATTTTTCGACGGGGTTGGCAAAGCCCTTCTTTTTCCGGTGAACCACTTTCTTGGAGAGCCATTTTTCGCACGCTTTCTTGTGCAGATATTTGCCGGTGAACCCCTTCAACTTTAGATGCGTAGGCAGACTTTCGATGAATTCAACCAGGCGATAATCCAGGAAGGGCACGCGCACTTCCAGCGAGTTGGCCATGGCGGTCTTGTCGCCGACCATCAACAGGTCGTCCGGGAGATTGGCGCGTGTGTCGATGTAAAGCATCTGCGTTAGCGGATCGAGACCCTGAACATCGGATTGCAGCCGCGCCAAGGCGTGCCGCGGGCCGTAAGGGTCGGCATCGAATTGCTGCTTCAAAACGCCTTTGTAAAGCTGTGCCTTCATGTCCGCGTTGAAGAAGGAGTAGATTTTCGTGAACCGCGTGAGCATGTCCGGCTCGGCCAGCGAGGTCAGGCCGCGTTTTAGACGCTCCATTCGGCCCGGCGTTTTGCCGATGAGATGGGCGAGATCGTTCGTGACGAATTTTGGCAGGCGGCTGTAAATGCCCGAGAGCTTCACCCCTTTGTGACGATCGTAACCCGCCCACGGTTCATCTGCGCCCTGACCCGTCAACGCTACTTTCACGTGTTTGCTCGTGATGTTGGAGACGAAGTGAAACGCGGGGGCCGCCTCATGGCCGACGGGTTCTTCGAGGTCCATCATGTAACGCTCGTAGTAATGAACGTAATTCTCCGGCGTCACCGTCATGCTGTAGTGGTCCGCACCGAACCGGCGCGCCACCTCGCGGGCATCATCAATCTCATTGGTCTTTTCGCCTTCCTCGAAACCGATGGTGAAGGTCTGCACTGGACCGGACGCGTATTGGCTCATGATGGCGAGCAACACCCCGGAATCCACGCCAGAACTGAGAAACAATCCCAGCGGCACATCGCTGCGCAATTGCAGGCGGACGGCATCCTCGAGCAGCGTCTGGTATTCCTCCATCAGTGCGCCTTCGCTCGCTTGCTTGCGCTGCCCCGGCACCCAGTTCCAAAAGCGGCTGATCTGAAGCCCATTCCGCGTGGCCCGCATGAGATGGCCGGGCGGTAACTTGAAAATGCGCTTGAACAGTGTCTGGGGCGAAGGCACACAGCGGAACGTAAAAAGTTCGGCCAACGCCTCCAGATCAACTTCACGCGGGCATTCCGGGTCCTGCAACAGCGCCTTGATTTCAGATGAAAACAGCAGGCGGTTACCAATCTGAACGTAATACAGCGGCTTGATGCCGAGATGATCCCGCCCCAGAAAAACCTCCCGCTTGCGTGCGTCCCAGATGGCAAAGGCGAACATTCCGTTGAAGCGTTTGACACAATCAGCGCCCCACTGCTCGTAAGCATGAAGGATCACTTCGGTGTCCGACTTGGTTTTGAATATGTGTCCGAACTCCTCCAATTCCTCGCGCAGCTCGATGAAATTGTAAATCTCGCCGTTGAAGACAATTTGCAGTTTGCCATCCTCGTTTCCGATTGGTTGAGCCCCGCCGCCCACGTCAATGATGCTCAGCCGGCGATGCCCTAGGCCGACTTCGCGATCCACATAACGCCCGTCACCATCAGGGCCGCGATGGTGGATGATCGAGGTCATCCGTTCCAACAGACCCGGATTGATCGGGTTGCCGGACAGGTCAAATATGCCGCTTATGCCACACATGGCGTTGTATTTTGAAATTGATTCAGCGAGCCAATCCCGGCAGGTGCAACTACGAGGAAGCGGACGGCAAGTGGAAGAGGCGCTTAAGCTTCGCGCGATGTTCCGCGCGCAGGTAACGGACAGCCTCTGGTGGCAGGGCGATCGGCTCGCCGCCGAACTTGCTGGCGAGGAATCCCCAAAACGCGGCGCAACTGCCCACTACTTTGGGTTGCTCCTTCGCGCGATGCAGACAGCGGAGGAAAAAGAACACCGCACCGTAACCCAGCGTTTGCAACCGGCGACCTTCCTTTACCCGGGACGCCAGCGGACGCGCCGTGGCGGAGCCGGTTCGGCGATGCTCAAGCACGTGAAATTCGGGAAAGGTGCGAACTTTCCAACCCTTCATTCGCGCCGTGACCTCGGCGGCAGTATCTATCCCGCCATAAGGCAGCACCATGTAACCGCCAACCTGTTCGAAGCACGCGCGCCGGAACAACTGCACAGCGCCGGCCACGCTGTCCAAGGCCACTTCCTGTGAGACGTATCCATCTCCCAACCGGGTATGAATCATTCCGCCGGCGATCCCCAGTTTTGGATCCCTTGCAAACTCGCGAAGAATGTTTTCAAAATAATCCGGCGCAAAAGATACATCCGCGTCCAGATTGCCGACGTAATCGAAATACAAGTCGCAAACCTGCTCCAGGCCCTGATTGAATGCACGCACCTTGTTGCCAAAATGCCGCCCCACCGACCGCTCAATGTTCACCAGCTCGATAAAGCGGTGCCGTTGCGTGTAACCCTCAACAATCTCTCTTGTTCGATCCGTTGATGCGTCATTCACTATCACCCATTTGAGTGGACGAATGGTCTGGGCGATCACCGACGTTATCGTCTTCTCGATGAACGTTTCCTCGTTGTGCGCCGGAGTAATGACAACGTAACTAGTCACTCTCTATTCAATTATGCCCGTGAGCATGTCGGCCCTTTGAACGTCAACACGGGGCAAAGTTGAATTCATCCGGGGGGCGCCCCATTGACGCTGCACCAGAAGTGCATTGATGATCCGCTCTGCCGCGCGACCGTCCCACAAGGGGGGGATGGTGCCGAACTTGGTTTCGCGCGCGAGAACTTCATCAAGATCCGCAGACAGACGTTCCCGGTCCGTGAGTCTGTTGCTACCCAGGGTGACGGTCACAGGCCGTTCGGTGTTCGGACGCAGCGTCAGACACGGCGTTCGAAAGTATGTGCTTTCTTCCTGTAAACCGCCGGAGTCGGTCAACACCAAGCGCGCGTTCTCGGTCAGGTTCAGTGAATCTAGGTACCCGATTGGATCCAAAACCTTAAGGCCATTCTGGTTATCGAGTGAAATCCCAAACTGACCACACATCTTCCGGGTGCGCGGATGCATGGGGAACACAACCGGTATTTGCCGGGCAAGCTGGTCGAGTTCCGCCATGATTGTAGTCAGACTCAGTTGATTATCTACGTTCGATGGGCGATGCAATGTGACGTAGGCAAAACCGCTGCGCTTCAGCCGGAGTGTGTTCAGCAGATGACTCGCGCGCGCCTTCTCAAGATTGGCCACCAAGGTGTCTATCATGACATTACCAACGAGCCTTATTTTTGCATCAGGAACACCTTCCCGTTTAAGATTTTCGTTGGCATCGGGCGAAGGTGTCAGCAGCAGGTCGGCCAGCGAATCGGTCACGATGCGGTTCACTTCTTCGGGCATCGTTCGGTCGAAACTTCGCAACCCCGCCTCTACATGCGCAACTTTTATCCCCATCTTGGCGCAAACGAGGGTGCAGGCCATGGTGGAATTCACGTCCCCCACCACAACCACCCAATCGGGCTTTTCCTGTTCACAAACGGTTTCAAATCCAGTCATGACCTTGGCCGTCTGCACCGCGTGTGAGCCAGACCCGACGCCCAGATTGAGGTCTGGGGCCGGGATGCCCAGTTCATCAAAGAACACCTTGGACATCTTCTCGTCGTAATGCTGGCCAGTATGAACCAGGCGGTATTCAAGCGACACACCATTTTGCTTTCCGTCGGTACCACGGCTGCGAATGCATTTGATCACGGGCGCCACTTTCATGAAGTTGGGCCGCGCGCCGGCAATGATGAGGAGTTTGAGTTTTCGGGTCATGCATCCAATAGTTGATAGTTGAGAGTTGATAGTTGAGAGTTAGAACTCTCAACTATCAACTGTCCTCAGCAGCAGTCCAGCTTGATGATGTCCTCAACTTGTTCCACAATCTCACGAAGAGCTTCCCGCGGCCTGGAGTCTGGCAAACCGTTTCTTGTGCGTGGTTTGAGTAGAATCTTATTCTGCACGTCCGCGATGCTCTCAATCAAAGTCATCTTCCCCTGGCTCTGCAGGTGACGATCTACCGCGCCGCTTTTGCCCCGGAAAATGCTGTAGACTGGGACGCCCAACGCCGCCGCTTCGCGGTTCATCGTCCCGCCTCCACTCACGACCAGATCCGAATGCCAAAGCAGGTTCAGTCCATCTACCGCCTCCTTGGGGATGATCACCTTGGAATCGCCGAACCACTGCGGCCAACCCGCCTTTAACTGAGTTTCCTGGGTCTTGTTGCGTGGCAAAAGCACGGCCTTCACTCCCGGAGAGTTACAAACGCGATTCATGAATTGCACGAAGAATAGTTCGCTTTCCGGGTTGTGATAATGGGCCTCTGTAGCTGGCGGGCGAACGGTCACGACAATTTTGCCGTTACCCAATTGGAGTTGCTGGCAAAGCGTTGGGTCCGGTTTGAACTCGGGCGCATAGACATCTTCCTTTATGCCTTTGTACTTTCGAATTCGTTCCCTTGCCTGGCAGTGCAAGTTCTCCTTGAACAGCACGTCGGGGACAATTTCCCACCGTGGACGCAGGAGTAGCGGTGTCTGGGCATGTTCATAATCCATTATCATAATGGTTGGGATACGGAGGAGATTGCACAGGAGGATCTGGGATCGCGAACCATGCGATAATCCCAGCGCGGGGCGCTCCCGCATCACGAATGGAAGCAGTTGCAAGCTGCGCCACACGAGACCCCATACTTTCAGGAAACTATTCTTGCCGTAATGGCGACCGACTTTGGTGTAGGCAAGGTCAAATCGTGTCGCCAGCTCACAGGTCTGAAAAGCGTCGCGCGCCGTCAACACCACGATGTAGCCACGTTTCTCAAGTTCCCTGATGATCGGCTTGAAAAATGGGATGTGCGGGGTGTTGTCGAGATCAATCCAGATTTTCTTGCCGGAGCCGACACCGGCAGCGGCGGACCGAAGTTCACACGAGGTGAAGTCGCTCCGGGTTTGCCCGAATTTGCTTGATGTGATGAGAAGTGGATTAGCCACAGCTTGGTTGTTCTCGTGTGCAATAAGCGCCTTCAAAATCTGAAGCGCCTTGAAAGTCCTCTTGTTTTGCCAGACCAAACCACCGGCCCATTAACCTACGAACGCAGGCGGCAAGCCTCAAGTGCGGTTGCCAAAATAACTTTCCGGATAGAAACGCACAGACCCCTCACCCGGTCCGGTCTTCGACCACCCTCTCCCCATCGGATGGGGAGAGGGAAGGGTGAGGGGCAATTCGGAAATCAATTCTGGCAGTATAATTTCGAAATCCGTCAGCGCCGGACCAGGTTGGCGGACCCGTAGCTGTTACCTCGTCGCTGCCCGCGACCTGTCAGGCACAGATGCGTTTTCCACGGCCAAAACCTTCCCTGCACTTGACCTGTGATTCTCTGTTCAACCTTGCGTCGCTCGTCAGTATTGGACGTGAATTCGAAACCGGCATTGTCAGGTGTCGTCCAGAAATTCCTGATGCAATCGAGCGGGAATATAACTGCGGGTCTTGTTGAGCACCGCGCACACATTTGCTTTCGATTCTGCCAGTAATGCGCTCGCGTGTTTGACGACTTCCTGGCGGGTCTTCTCCGATTCGATGATGAGCACCGTCATATCCATGAAACCGGCAAGACGCGCCGTCGCACTGGTCTGGCTGACCTGGGGCATGTCAAAGATGATGTAATCGTAGTCGCTGGCCCTGAGTTTGGGCATCAAACTCGCAAAGCGCCGGGGCAGGGCGGCCGGGAGTTTGTCGTTGTCCGTCCGTTCAGTGGCGAAGTAAAGGTTAGCCTGAACCATTGCGCTTTCCATCGTCTCACTTCGCAAGGCCTCCTCCAACCCACAGTCAGGTGTGCCCTTGAAGAACTGCTGCGCCGCCGCCTGCTCGAGATTCATATCGACCAACAGAACTTTTCCGCCTCCCGTTTCCGATAGGGATGCGGCCAGACCGCCCGCAACGCTGGAAACGCCAGCGCCTTTGCCACAGCTTGTCACCGCGACGAGCTTCGGTTTGTGGTTAAGATTCCGAACCTCAAAGTAAACCAGCAGCCGGTCTCGCAACCCTTCAAAAAAACAGCGCAGGGGGTGGCGCTGATCCCAAGCAGCGACTTGCGTCGTGCCAGCTTTTCCGGACGGCATCATTTTGCCGGCAAGCTCAAGCGCGGCGCCTCTTACATCGCTCAAACGCAGGCGTGCCTTCCCCGTAGCTCGTGGAAGCAGGCGGTTTCCATTTCGGCGCAGGTCGGGAATGGAAATAAACAAGGGCAGTTGCAACTTTGTCTCGACTTCGCCCGGTCGCTTCACGGAACGATCCAGAAACAGCTCGATCAGAAAGGCCAGAGCAACCCCGCAAACTGCGGGGATTACCGCCAGCATCGTCACCTTTTTTTTGAAGGGTTTTGACCACCCCATAACCGGAGGCGAGGGCGATTGAAGAATGCCGATGTTCGGGGCTTTTCCAGATCCCAAGGCGTCCTCAATCCGGGACTGATCCAGATTGGCCGAAAAGTATTTGAGGTCGGCTTCCTGAAGCTCTTTCTTCCGTTGTAGTTCCTGGATGGGTCCTTCCAGCTCTTCGAGCTTGGTCGCTTCCGCCTGAATCTTGGCCAATTGCGAATTCAGAACCTCGATTTTCAATTTGAGCGCCTTTACCTGAACCAAGTCAGAGGACGGATCAACCGAAATCCCTCCCGATGGCCCCCCAAACCTCGGGGAGGAATTGGCCAAACTTGCAAGCCGCGGGTGCATTTCCTCAAGCTCCTGCTTGCGCCTCTCTGTTCCCGCGATCTGCTCCCGCACCTCACGGACTAAACTGGTGTTCTCCGTGAATTGAACCAAAAGCTCCTGCTCTTTTTGTGTTAACCGATCGAGACGCGCGCAGATTGTTTTATATTCCTTAACCTGTTCCGAGGGAATTTGCGGCTCCGTATTGGTCGCTTCTAAACTGGCAGGCACGAGCCCGGTCGTTTCCTCCAACCTGGCCTGACGCTCTGCCAATTCGGCTTGAGCGCTAAAGAGATCTCCGCGGACCCTCGAAATTTGCTCCGTCCAGGCCCTCTTCGCATCCTCCAGGGAGGTGACTCCGGCCTTGCTCTTGGCTGCCCTAAGCTCCTTTTCCGTTTGGGCCAGATCGGTACGCAGCCGTTCGGTCTCCTGGCTCACGAAGTCACCAAATATCCCAGCCGTTTGATGCATTTCCTTATGCTTCTTAACATAGGCGACGATGACTTTGCGAAGTACCTCTCGAGTGACTTCAGGATCCGGATGCTCATAGAAAACCGAAATCACACTGCCGTCGGGAGACGGTACGACCTCCATCATACCCAGCACCCGGCCAGCGGCCTGGTCGCGGTTCGTGTTCCCCCCCCCTTCACCCAGGATCTTGTCCGCCCCAACCGTCTCAACCACTTGTTGCGCCACATCCAGGCTCTTCAAAATCTGGGCTTCAGTCTTGAGAATGCTCGCTCCCTCCCCTTCGGGTGATCTCGTGGGCGCGTCACTTCCCGGCGGCGTCAGCGCCTTGGCTTGCGCGACGTAGCGGATGTACAACTTGGCCTCGGAACGGTAACGTGGCGGCTTGATCGCGAATACGGCAACCGCCCCCAACACGCCGATTGCAGAAAACAGAATGATAGTCCACTTCTGCCGAAACAACACAAAGTAGATATCGTCCAAAGCCATCCCATGGGGCTTATCATCTTGTTCTCTATCATCTTTCATGTTGCTTCGTCTGCTTTCATCAAGCAAAGGAGAATTACGAAGAATCCTCCTATGTCTCAACGTTGGGCTTTGTCGTAATTACTTGCGCCAGCCAAGGCTGAGCATCTCATGTCCATTACCGATAGCAAGGCTCATCAGACTTCCATTGGGGCTGGCAGGAAGGGTTCCAGAACCAAGGCCAAACGGGCGTAGCTGCCAATCGGATTCCGACAAACTCCTACACGCTTTGCGCGGGTGCGAAATTTCGACGTGCTGGAACTCTGAGTGGAATCGATTTCAGCACTCGGGCCGGATTGCCGGCCACCACGGCGCCTGCCGGCACATCTTTGGTGACCACACTGCCAGCGCCGACCAGGGCATTCTCGCCGATGGTGATGCCACACAGCAACGTGGCGCCGGACCCGATTGAGGCGCATCGCTTGACCAAGGTCGGGATGCACTTCCAATTCGACTCGGTTTGCAGTTTGCCCGTCACATCGGTGGCGCGGGGGTAAAGGTCGTTGACAAACGTAACGTTGTGCCCAACAAAAACCTCGTCTTCCAAAGTCACACCCTCACAAATGAACGTATGGCTGGAGATTTTGCAGCGGTCACCAACTTTGACCCCTTTTTGAATTTCCACGAACGTCCCGATCTTCACGTCGTTTCCGATTTCACAGCCGTACAGGTTGGTGAAGTCGTAGATGCGAACGTTCTTGCCAAGCTTCACATTGGAAGCGATTCGCTGCAGGGGTTGTGGTGGTAAATTCATGAGTCAATACAACTCATCCTATGTTCATACACTCACCGGCAGTCTTTGATCAGTTTGAAGCGACCGTGTTGCCCTCCTTGCCGGTTCAGGCACCGATGGCTGTGGCACGGTTCCGACCGTCACCTTCACGGAGATGTCTCCGTTTGGATGGACATCGCCGTTGGGTCGGTGTGACAGATCAATTGGAGCGCCGCCTCGTTTCAGAGATTCCGAGGATGCCTCAAGAATCTGAACCAGTTCCAGCCCCCGCTTGCCGCTCGTCAGCGGGATGGTGCCTTGCTTGATGCAATCGAGAAAGTGCTGACATTCGACCTTCAGCGGTTCCTCCTGTTTGATATAGGGAATATGCACGTCACCATAATGGTAGGCGTAATGGAATTCACCAAACGTATCGTAGTGCGGCGGCCTTTCGACTCGGGCGTCGAAAATCCGGATCTTTTCCATCGGCGCAATGTCGTCATACACGATCATTCGCTTGCTGCCAACAATCGTCATCTCCCTCACCTTGCGCGGGTCGAGCCAACTGCTGTGAATGATGGCCGTTCGTTGCTTGGGAAAGCTGAGGCACATGGTGGTCACGTCTTCCACGCCCGGCGTGATGTGAGCACTGCCGCGGCAGTTTATCGTGACGGGTTGTTCCCCCATGATGTATTGAATGATCGAGATATCATGCGGGGCCAAGTCCCACGCTACATTGATGTCCTTCTGGAAAAGGCCCAGGTTAAGTCGTCGGGCTGAAATGTACCGGATTTCACCAATGTCACCGGCATCGACGGTTTCCTTGATCTTTCTCACGGCGGGTGAATAAAGGAAGGTATGGCCGACCATCAACACCAAACCCTGCTTTCGCGCAATTTCAATCAATTCTTCACATTCATGAGAGGAGGTGGTGATCGGTTTTTCGATGAACGTGTGTTTCCCCGCCAGCAGGCTCGCTTTCGCCATCGGGTAATGCGTCCTGACCGCGGTGGCTATGACCACGGCATCCAAGCCACTGCCGTTCAACATGTGGCTGTAATCTGTCGCACCCTCGACTTCTGGGTACAACGACTTAAGATGTGTGAGGCGCGCCTGGCTGATGTCGCACATCATTTTCAGATTGCAATCGGGTAAAGATCGGAAGTTGCGTACCAGATTTGGCCCCCAGTATCCGCAACCTACTACACCGATATTTATTGGGTTTTTCATATTACGACTCCTTGTTACGACTCCGTTTTCTATGTTTCCTTCTGTGTTCAAACGTCTCTCCTGTTCATCCCGGTAACTGCATGGAAAGATTATTGTGGCATGGACTGCTGATTGACATCCCTGGTTGGAAGTATGATTCCCGACCGGCCACGACCAGCGAATGAACTTCCTTTGTGCCGCGTCTCCTGTAGTTGCATTATCAGGGCCGGGATGGTTCTGAGAATGATTTTGAAGTCCAGCCACAGATTCTTGTTTCTCACGTAGTTGATGTCCAACTGGATCATTTCCACGAAAGTGGTTCGGTTCTTGCCACTGACCTGCCACAGTCCGGTCAGCCCGGGCAATGTATTGAATCGTTCTCGCTGCCACGGAAGATATTTGTCATACTCGTAGGGCAGACAGGGACGTGGACCTACCAGGCTCATGTCCCCTAGCAGCACATTGATTATTTGAGGCAGTTCATCCAGCCCGGAGGAACGAAGCAGCAAACCCAAGGGGATGAGCCGCGGGTCGCCTTGCGTATCCATTTTGACCATGGGCACATCCGAACTCATCAGGTGATTTAGATGGCCTTGGTGTACTGTCGTGTCAGCACCAACAACCATGGTGCGAAACTTGAAGCACGTAAATCGTCTGCCCAGGTAACCGACGCGCTCCTGCCTGAACAAAACCGGCCCGGCGGAAACAGCCCGAATCAACAAAGCGATGAACAACATCAACGGAAACAGCAAGGGCAGGGCCACCAGAATTGCAGCCATGTCGAGCACTCGCTTCCAACGTGGAATTTTCATGCAAAGCTCCGCACTTGCAGGTTGGGACGAATCCTCGCCCGACCCACTCTCACGCTCCGGACGCACCCCCGGAGTTTTATTTCTTGCCCCCATCTCAACTTAATCCTGCAACACCGCTCGCTGCGGTGCTGCCAAAAACGGCACCCGGTCCGCCACGCTGTTTTTCTCCAGCACGACCAAACCCCGATCGACCTCCACCGCAGTGGGGCGGCCCAGAACGTCGAGTAAAACCTGAACGCGCTGTCTTGCGGGCATCACCCGCAGAACAAAAGCACGCATACCGACAAAAGCCCCATCGGCGACGAGCACCTCCGCCCCAGGTGAGAGAAGGTCATCAACCGTGATGGGATCTTGCGTCTCGAAACACTCCTGTAACTCCTCGATGACCGAATCCGGAATTGCCGGAATCCGGTCCGCGAAGTGAACGATATTGCTTACCCCGTACGTGTATTTGATCTCGTCCAGCCGCTCTCCAATCACGCAACGGACAAAAAGATAACAAGGGAACAGCGGTTCGATGACCCGCACCACGCCACGGCGGGTCGCCCTTTCAACCCGCAGACGGGGATGGAAAACTTCCAATTTCAGGTGCTTGCGCAGATTCGCCGCGGCAATGTGTTCATGCTTCGGCTTTGTGCGCGCGCAATACCAGGCTGGGGCGTTGGTTTGCATTTTCAGCGTTGAAAGGTGGCGCAGGGACCGCGGTAATTCGTCGGAGTGGCTTGCCGACACTGAGCATTCGAGATTCTTGGCGCCAATCCTTCCAAGAACAATGCCCATGACAGGCGCAGGAGGCAGATTACACCGGAACCCATAACACAATACCTTGTCGCCCACGGAAAAACCGAATTCTGGAACAACCTCGCGACAGGAGCACGATCGGATGTCCGGCCAAGAACTTCCCGCATGTTGAATATAGTGAATCTCACCGGCATGAATCTACACACCATCCGCAGCAAATGTCTGTCGTGGCCTACCCTCATTCTTTTGTAGCGGCGGCCGGGACAAACCTTCATGACTGCTGCTTCACCACGCCGATTAGGAGAGGTCGGAATCGATCAAACCATCCAAGGTGTTGAAGCGGCGGCGGCGCGCCGGGTTGGAGAATGCGTCGTGACCTCAGGGATTCGGACTACTAGCCTGCGAGGCGACATGCCAGCGGATGGCGTATTGAAGCAGATCGAGGGCGTCTTTGAGATTCAGCTTTTCCTTGATGCGCGCGCGATAAGTTTCCACCGTGCTGACATCAATGTGCAGTTCTGCGGCAATCTGACGGGTGCTGCGCCCTGCCCCGATGAATTCGAAAACTTGCAACTCCCGATCCGTCAAACAATCCAAGGGGAAACCCGTAGTGGGGCGGGAACGACCGGCGATCCGGGAGGCCACGCGCGCGGCCGCCTTTTCACTCCAATAAATCTCGCCATTCAAAATCTGCCGGATGGCCACGAGAATCTTTGTGGCGGCTTCCTGTTTGGTAATGTACCCGCGCGCGCCGGCGCGGATCGCCCGTTCTGCGTGAAGATCCTCGTCGTGCGCGGAGAGCACCAGAATTTGTACTTTTGGATAACGGGTGCGAAGGTCTTTGATGAGTTCCATCCCGTCGGAGTTTTTCAAAGTCAGATCTATAATGGCCAGTTGCGGTTTCGAGGCCGCCACCGCCAACAAAGCCTGCTCACGATCTTCCGCTTCGCCGCAAACCATCAAATCACGTTCGCGTTCGATAACCCCCTTCAACGACAAGCGCACCAGCGGATGGTCATCAATGATCAGAATGCGGGTATGGCTGTGATTACCCGTCTGATTGTGTTTGGCATCTTTCATCTGCGTCTTTAAGATTCAATCTGGAAACCCATTCGCCGCCACCAAAAATCCTGATTCGATTCATCGCTGTTAACCCACTTTTACAGACATTACTTATGCCGCCACGAGTCTCGAATTGCAAGCCAGAAGAAATTATTTGCGCTGACTCGCACGCGCACCACTTTGTACAGAGTGCACACGGCCAGTCCTGGGCGGTTGAATGGCGCTTGGCGCTTTCCAGGAATATTCACGCTGGGCCTCAGCCAAATCTTCACACCGAGGATGGCACACCCGTCGCAACAGCGCCAACGTCAGCCAGCACCGCGCCAGCGCGGATTGCTTGCCCCACCGCGAAGGCACTGGCAACCAAACTCGCGTCTCACGCCTGGCCGCTCAACTCACAATCGGCCATTTGAAAGTGGACGTCAGCGCGATGCGTCTGCCGGTTTCCTGTGACGCGCGTGCGGCAGTGATGATTTCCAAGACGTGCAGCGCCTGCTCCGGCGTCACCAGCAACTCCTTTCCAGTGACGAGACACTCGGCAGCCAACGCCGCGCCTTGCTGCCAGATGTAACCTTCCGCGTCCGTCACATGGCGCTCGAGTTTCGGTTGTTGCTTCGTCGCCAGATCGACGCCTTGCGGTGCCCAATCGTAACCCACCAAACCCATAAACCCGCCCGAACCGACAATCGTAATGGTGTGCCGCTGTTCGCCGCGTCCGTCGTGGCCATGCGGGTTGAAGTAATTGAAGCCCGACTGCACGTGCGAAATGACGCCCTTGCCGTGGTCGAGCAACACCATCGCGTTGTCTTCCTCGGTCACCTTGATCTTACCCTTCTCCGTGATGTCCCGCTCCGCCGTGACGATGCTCAACATTGCCGTGACGTGTTTCACCGGGCCGAGCAATCCGGTCAGCGACGTGATGTTGTAAACCATCAGGTCCGGCATGCTGCCACCACCCTTTTCGTAAAAGAAGGAAGACCAGTTCGGCCCTTCGTGTCCATAGTCCGCGTGCGCCGCCGCGACGCGTCCGAGAGCGCCTTGCGCCAGTGTACGCGCCATGAATGCGAACTGCGGACTTTGCACCGTGATCGGCGCGCCCCACAGTCGCCGGTTCTTTTTCCTGGCCAAGGCCAGAAGTGCTTGGCCGGCGGCGAGTGAGTTGGCGATGGGCTTTTCGCTCCAAACATGTTTGCCCGCTTCGAGCGCCTGCCGGTTCAAATGCTCATGCTCCTGCATGTCCGTAAGATCGATGAGAAAGTCGAACGGCTCGCCCGCCAGCATCTTGTCGATGTGCGGATAGTGATGCGCCACTTTGAATTCTTCCGCCCGCTTGCGCGCGCGCTCCGGTCGGATGTCGCACAAACTCACGACCTCGACATAAGGACATTTCGTGAGCACCGGCAGATAAGAACCCGACACGCTGCCGCACCCGATTATGCCGGTACGGATGCGCTTGGTGTCATCGGCCACTGCGGTCACGGCGCCAGACGCCACGGCGGCACCGGCGAGTAAAGTTGTCTTCGCGAATTCACGACGGGTTATTTGATGGGCTTGCGTCTTCATCGATTTGGTTCCTTTATTCTGTACCCTTGTCAGGGCCTTGGCGGTGTTGAAATTGCGACTCGCTTCGCGGCGCGCATGGGCACCAACGCGCGTTCGGAAGGCCTCGCGATTGACAAAAAGCTCTGCGCACGCTCCCCTTGCCTTCATGAAGCAGGTTGCCACGCGAATCCTCCGCCTCTGCCTCGTGGTCGCCGCGGCTTGCGTACTGGCAGCGCCTGCGCAAACAGCCGGTGACTGGCGGTTGGTGTGGGCGGATGAATTCCAACAGGCCGACGGCAGTGCGCCCGACCCGGCAAAATGGGTTTATGATCTGGGCGGCGGGCTCTGGGGCAACAACGAATTGCAAATCTACACCGACCGCCGGGTCAATTCCCGGATTGAGGGCGGCAAACTCATCATTGAGGCCCGCCGGGAAACCTTGACCGGCGCCGACGGCGTCAAGCGCAATTACACTTCCGCGCGGCTTAAGACCCTGGGCAAAGTGTCGTGGACGTTTGGTCGAATGGAGGCGCGTATAAAGGTGCCAAGAGGTCAGGGAATCTGGCCCGCGTTCTGGATGCTCGGCACAAACATCACCACCGTCGATTGGCCGGCGTGTGGCGAGATTGACATTATGGAAAACATCGGGCGCGAACCTCTCACGATTCATGGCACCATCCACGGGCCGGGCTACTCTGGTGGTGGCGGCATCGGCGGCGCGATTACCAACCGGGTTTCGGTTGCCGGTGACTTTCATCTCTTCGCCATCGAGTGGGAGCCGGCGCTGATACGGTGGTTTCTTGACAACAAGCTCTATTTCACAGTCACAACCACGAACCTTCCTGCCGGGGCGAAATGGGTTTTCGATCACAACCATTTTCTGCTCCTCAACGTCGCCGTGGGCGGCGACTGGCCGGGAAACCCGGACGCTTCGACCTCGTTTCCGCAACGGATGGAGGTTGATTACGTCCGTGTTTACGCGCCCACCAACGCGGTGCCGCGGCGGTTTTAGCAGGGCCGGACCAGAGAGCGTTTTTATGGAGTTTTCGGGCGATAGAATTTCTTGACTTCCAATGGGGCTGGCACGGTGTAGGGACTGGTGGCGCCGACCAAATCGCTCCACGGGCCGCCGATGTTGTCGGCGCTTTGCAACGGCACACCGCCCGTCCAGCGGATGACGATATCGCTGCCTTCCAGCCGTACGGTGATGCATCCTGGAATTTTGCCGGCACTCGGACCGCCCAACGAAGCGATGGAAGCATCGGATCTCCGCCCACTGCTGAACTGGACACTGCTGACATAGGCATCGTTGTTGTAGCCGTTGTTTTCGGCGAACAGCAACGCGAAAGAAGTTTGCAGCGAGAACCGGCCATCCACCACATCGAGCCCTTCCGTCTGTTCTCCCACCTTGACGCCATCAACAAACTTGGCAACGACCGGGTGAATTCCGGGGCCGGACATATCCACCGCCAGGGCGATCCGATGCCAGACATCCGGCGTGATATTGCCGTGATAAATGCCGTTGATCCCGATGCCATTGGCGAAATCGTCGATATAGAATTCGCTGTCATCGCCACCGTTGGTGGCAGTCGTGCTGGCCTGCAGCAAGGCGCGCCACGCCAGGTCTGAGCTGCTGGGATAAAGGATGTCATAGATAATGGTGTACTGATTGACATTGGCGCCGCCACCATTTGGCAACGCGCCGTGGAACATTTTGTAGCCGCCCCAAGCGTCAGTACTGGGATTCTCGCCGGGGCTGACGTTACTGCCACTGGCCGGAGTGAACTTCATAACCGTGGCCGGCTGGCCATTGATGCTGGCGATGGCGAAATTGGCAGTCGTATTGAACGTGGTGGTGGCCTGCACCGAGGCGTCAAAATATTGCAGGTCCTGGCCGCAACTTGCGGCAAGGTTGCCGTTGAAGTCCCATTGGCCGGTGACAACGGCACCGGGGTTAATGACCGTCACCAATGCAGGCACGCTGCTCGTCACTGAGCCGCCGGCATTGCTCACGATCACATCATAACTGCCAGCGTCGGAAACTTGCGCATTTTGGATATTAAAAACAGACAGAATCGCGCCCGGAAGATTCGTGCCGTCGTGACGCCATTGATATTGCAAGCCGTAGCCTACCGCGCTGACCGTCAGCACTTCGGCCGCGTTGCCGATCGCGACTGTTTGATTCACCGGAGCGGGGCCGGCGGCGATCAAAGGCGGACTGAAGGCCGACGGAGAGAGGCTGTAGAGGCCAAAGTCATCCACGCCGAAATACCAGCTATCGCTCGCGACCTGCGCAAATCGAAACCGTACCGCAGGCTGGTTGTCCGCCGCGGTCAAACGAATGACTTCGACGCGCTTGGATTCCGCATCGTCATCGTTCAGCCGGGCGCTGAGGTAGGGGCCGAGGGTGGACCATTGGCTTTGGCCCACGCCAATGAAAGCGCCGTAATTGCCCGGCGGAGGCACGTCTCCGTGCGCAACCGCAAAGGTGTTTGACGCATCCACACTGTGCGCGTTGTTGAAGGCGATGTCCGGGCCGTCGAGCAGGTAAAGTGCAGGCAACCAGGTGGCGCCACCATTGATGGAGTACTCGACCGAACCGAGACTGTCCTGGTTTTGCTTGTAAATGTTGTGGAACGAGAGATGGACATTGGAATGGCCGGTCAGATTGTAATCCCTTGTGAATAGATACTGGATCTGATTGCCTGCCGAGCGATGAGCCGACACAGCGAAGATGAAGTTTGTGTCGATCAGGTTTGTGACCGGCGCACCGTTAATGAATTGATTGGGTGCGACACTGAAAGCGCTCAAGTAATCCCGCCCCAAGTCGTTCGGCACCGTAGTCAGATTGGACAGGGTGCTGCGACTGATCACCACCCAGTTCGTAAAGGAGTCCGAACGGAAGTCGTTAAGATCATTTCCAGGAATGACATCAAGGTCGGTCGAGTTTGCGACCGACCACCCGGCAGGCAAGGTCTCTTCCGCCAAGGCATCAAAGTTTTCCAGATAAATGGGCGGGCCAAGATTGAGGTTCACGTAAGACCCGACCGTGAATTGAAATTGATTGGTCTTTGTGGTGACCGGGAGGCCGTTGTCGCTCCAGACAATTCTGTAAGTGTGGGTCGAAAGCGCCGTCAGGAGCCCGGGAGGATCGTATTGAATCGTCGTCAGATCGGCGGACTTCTGAATGGTCGGCGTCACGGGCGAGCCATCGAAAGAAAACTGGAGGGAGTTGGTGTTCACCGTCTTGGCGACATCTCTCAAGCCGACATTAATGAGAACCGCCGGGCTGACGCCGGGCTGATTGTCGGTTGGCGACGCGGTTTCGAGAAGGGTTGTCTCATTGGTATTGATCACGTCGAGCTTCACGAGATCGACATAGGTGTCGGGGCTGCCGCTGACACCCGCATTGGGGCTGCGTGTGATATACACGGTCGCTTTACGCGCTCCCGTTGGCACTGGCGCCCTTGTGGAATATTTTATCCATTCATGATTACCTGCAAGATTCCCGGGGAAGTTGGAAGTGCCGTCGGCGAATATGACGGCATGGGTGCCGTCCGTGCGATCAAAGATGACGTTGGTGCCAATCTGGTTGGTGCCGGTCGCATCGAAAAATCGAAGATTCAGAAAGGGCTGTTCCGGATTTGAGTGGGGTTTGCCATAGGAAGCGAGCCAGGCGCTGAACGTGTATTGACCGCGGTTAGCGTCAATGTCCGTCCCGCTCAACGCATTGGTAAGATTCACCGTTTGCTTGAGCGCGTATTTCAAATTGTATTGCAGATGGTCGGTCAGGTTGGTCGGAGTGACAAAGAGTGCATACGCATCCACCGCACTTTGGTGCCGCCAGGCATAATGGCTGCCGGGATTCTCGGCGGCAGGAATCGTCACCCCGTCATAGTATGCGACCGACCAGGAGTGCGAGATGGAACTGACGATGCCGTCCCAACCCGCTTCCATCCCGTCCCGGCGTCCACCGTACGCACTTGCGCCTCCGATCAAGGTATCGAAGCTACCGTTCTGGATCAGGTCGATGGCATTGACGTTGCCGATGAAGGCCATCCCCCCAGCGAGGATGGAAGCGCCCATTCGGAATTTTGTTTTCATGGTTTTCGCTTTTGTTCGTGGATGTTTACGGTTGACTGAAATGATTCGCCAAATCGGTGTGGACCTGGCTTTGTTCTTATGGCTGTGCTCACAATACGCTGATTGTAGTTTTTTCCACCGTCGGGTTACCTCAAGTTGTCTCAATTCTTCATCGCGCCCCACGTTTTCAGATCTTTCTCGCGCGGCAACCGCATCGCGCTTAGGGCCGCCCGGCACTTTTCGCAAGTCGGTCCGCCGCGGTCATTATTTCTGCGCATCAACGTCAGGTGGTTGTCCTTGTCGCAATAATATCCCACGACTTCCACGA
This sequence comes from Verrucomicrobiota bacterium, assembly GCA_016200005.1. Classification (NCBI taxonomy): domain Bacteria; kingdom Pseudomonadati; phylum Verrucomicrobiota; species Verrucomicrobiota bacterium. The sequence goes on from JACQFP010000069.1 coordinate 44,694, forward strand.
GTCCGTCGTCCTTGCATTTTGGGCAAGTGACCCCGAGAAACTGAGAGCGACTCGTGTAAAACTTGCCGCCGCATTTGGTGCACATATAACCGTTCGCGTCGGAATCGCTGGCCTCTTCGGCGATGTTTTTCCGGCAACCGCTCCCGATCAGCAGTGCTGCAGCCATGCCAAAGACCAGTGAAACCCGAAAGTGCAGGTGCCAGGCTCCGACGCAATTTGTTTTTCGTAGCGGCATGGTTCAGGTCAAGGATCAGAATCGCAACCGAGGTACAAACTCAAAATGTATCTCTTTTCTGGACGATCTGAGACAAATTCAACGTGGCCGTCACAAAAGGAAATATTCCCGCCATCGGCGCCGTGATTATCGATCGGGTCGGGAATGTTGTTGCGCGTGCCTTGATAGCCACCGTCGCCATCCAAAAACAGCCAGGCCTGCGAAGGGCTGGCCTTCGTGCCCTTGAAGGAAAATCCGTACGAAGACGAAAAATGATAGATCCAGTTTTGGACGTTGGACGAAGTTTTTCGGGCATTCAGGCCGTAGGCACCTGAACTGTAGCCCCACCAGCCGAAAAGTTCATAACTGGAACCCGGATGCTTCTTGCTAAGGGCAAATTGTGTCAGGTCCAGGAGAACCAGGTCTGTCGCTGAAGTTGAACGTCGGATGTAATTGGTGCTGCGAATGAAGTTTTGAGTCGCCGGACAAACAAAAACCTTCAGGTTGGAAATATAATTCGAATACAACCAACTCTGGTCATCATCCCCATCCCCAAGGACGTTGGAGAAGTTTCCTTTCGGATCATCTTCCGAATACATCTGGCTGCCCAATTGCATCTGTTTCAAATTGTTCGCGCACGAGATCTGCAGTCCCTTCTTCTTGGCCTTGGCCAGGGCGGGCAACAGCAAACCGGCGAGAATCGCTATAATGGCGATGACAACCAACAACTCGATCAAAGTGAAACCAGACACTTCCTGTTTCAAAAAGCTTGTGTAGAACAGTCGTGGTTTGCGGCTGGGTTTCATTTTGGCAGTCGTTGTGAGAAAGTCGCCAAACCTGTTAGGGAAAGGCACCGAAGGAATTGCTGTTTTGACGTCGTTGGCCGGTGGTTGACGTTCTATGCTGCTGGCAGATGACGTTCGCGTCCTTCATGATTTGTGCTGGTGCAGACAATTTACAGTGAAATCTAAAGTGAACAATAGCCTGTTTTGGGGGCAAACGGTTGTCGGTTGGCTGAAAGCTCCGTGAACCCCGCTGCCCACAAAATCGGCCCGCAATTCGCCGTGTGCCTCGCTCGCAGAAGCAATCCTATTAAAAAGCTGATCGGCTTGAATCGGTTCACCTGTTCGTGCTGCGTCTGGAGTCAGGCCATCCTTTGGATGAGTGAAAGCCGAATCGGTTTCTCGCGAGCGTCGTGGATGTTGACACCCTCGGTGAAACGGATTCTGTTGTTGGCAATACAGAATGGCCAAGCAACGTCCAAGCAAATCTCCTGGCCACGCTTCCCCGGCATGGGCGGCCAATTGTGCTTCGCTTAAGCCCGCGAGTTTCTGGCGCAAACGGGTTTTCAAGAGCACGTTCACCCGCGGCGGTCAGAGCATTGTCGTCAAAGGATGGGCAATCCGAATCCAATACCAAGGAAAACGCCGAACCTTTTCCCTGGGCCCGAGCAACCGACTCGCAGCCGCGTTGAAGGCGGGGCAAATCTACCAAACCATTCTGAGAAAAGGCTGGGACATTGCCGCTCAACTCTACGCCAGAAAAAAGCTTGCCCGTGCACAGCCAGCGGTGGAAGTCAGGCCGCCGCAATCACTGAAAACCAGTATTCGTTATTGGAAACTTCGTTTGCTTCGACGCCGGCACTCCCGTCTCTCCATGACTGGCCCGGGCGAGGAATTCGCCGTCAGAATCGAACATGGAGGAATCAGTCACTTTTTTCCGTTGGGCGCACTGGCCGAGGAAGCCGCGGCAACGAAAGCGTTGGAGATTTACCGGACGGTTGTGAGCAAAGGATGGGACACGGCCAACCGCTGGTTTTCCCGCGAACTGACCTTGGGTTTCCACTGGGCCACCAACCCCGTGGCCTGGACTTACACAACGATTCACACACGGATTCAAAAGCCCGAGACGCCACCGCAGGAGGCCAAGGACAAGTCGCCTTTGAGCATTGTCATTGTTGAAGGCGACGCCGGCGTTCAGAAAGCCATCGCCTGGCACCTCCGCCGCTTTCAGCCTGCCAGCAACGCTGTGGGCATCGCCCGCGGAACAGACGCACTGCGGGAAGTTCCCCGCCATTCGTACCAACTGATGCTCGCCAATCACAGTTTGCCCGACATGTCGGGCGACGGGCTTCTGCAAAGAATGAAGAGTGTCGCGCCGCAGTTGCCGGTTCTGATTTATTCCGTTTACGAAGATAGCGACGAGTTGTTCAAGGCCACGCCGGGCGGTGCGGCGGGCTATATGTTAAAGCGCACTCTGCCGGAACAGATGCTGGAGCCGATCGCCGGATTGCTGCCGCATGGACCGATTAAACCGCAATTGATGGTTCAGCAGGTCAGGCAATACTTTCAGAACGTCACCACGCTGCTCCAATCCGGCGGCGAATTCCATGAGATCGGCAGGCTCACACCGCGCGAAAAGGAAATCCTTGGCCATTTGAGCAAAGGCTATCTGGACAAGGAGATCGCACAGTCGCTCGGAATCAGCGTCTGGACGGTGCACGGGCACTTGAAGAATATTTTTGAGAAACTCCAGGTCCACTCCCGCACCGAAGCCGTGGTGAAGTTCCTCCAAAAATGATACCAACGAGTGTCAATAACCGAAGGCCTCGATGGATGGTTGGAGAATTTCCAGGCACGGCTCCAATTGCCTCGCGTAATTGTTCCAACGGCCAATTGAACTGGTGTAAAGCGGCCGGCTGACGGCCTCGTAGGTGGGCGAGGCAACGGCCTTTTGCTTGAGCCGCTCGCGATAGTTCATCACGTGCGCTTCCCAGGGCAATTCCAGAAAATCCAGCGCCCGCCGCGACTCGCGTTCCAGATTGGCGACGCAATCTTCGTAACGGACTTCCAGCCACGGCGAACAGATTATTTCGCGCAACTTTCGCCAGATTCCCAGGTCATGCGCGTAGCGACGTGCCGTGCGCTCCAATGTCAGAAAGCAAACGCTGTTCGTATTGAGCGGCAGGTATTGCATGAAACAACTCAGCACCACGTCGCGTGGATCGCGCAGCGAAATGAGCAGCTTCGTTTCCGGAAAGAGACGCAGCACCGCGGGCAGGACAAGTGTGAGCGAAGGATTCTTGTCGAGGTGGATGCGGTCACCGATGGGCTCGTTCAACGCGGCCGCCATGTAACTAAAATAACGCGCGCGCTGAGCGGCCAATCGCTCCAGGGGAATGGCGTCCAGCGCAGCCGCCGTTGGCAGCCGGGTCTTGTCGCTCAGCCACATGGCCGGAAAGATGTCGCGCGCGAAGGCCTCGCGTTCATCAGAACTCACCAGCCCGGAATGACTGTCCAACACCTGCTCCAACAACGTCGTGCCAGAACGGGGAAAGCTGGTGAGCGCGGCCGTTTTTTGACGGGTGAACGCACGTCCCGCCTCCGCCCAATTCTGGAAATGTTTTGCCGTAAGTGAATTCGTCAGGTCGGACAAGTGTCGTTGCAGGTTCTCCGACTCGCGGTGAAGCGGCGCGGCCTCTCGAAGCAGAATCTCCTTGCAGCGCTGCATGGCCTGCATCGCCTCCTCGAATTCCGCGCGGCCGTCGAGCATCTGCGCAACCTCCGCCCAGGCCTGGGCGCGGACCTGTGGGTGGGCGTGATCGTTGCTGGCGAGTGCCCGAAAGAGAGACTCCGATGCAGTTTCCTCCTTCATCCGGCGAAGCAGGCGAGCCTTGAACAGTTTTGCCTCCAGATAGTCCGGCTCAGCTTTGAGGCAATCTTCGATCAGCGCATAAGCCTCTTCCAGTCGGTGCCGACGCTCGTAGAGAATGGCCAGCTCCAATTGAGCGTCCGGAATTTGTTTTGTGAGTGCTAGGACGCGTCGAAAGCAGTCGATCGCCTTGTCCGGTCGAAAAAACATGCGGTAGCTTTGGCCAGCCAGGTGAAGAATATCCGGGCGTTGCGCGCCCAGCTTCATCAGCCGGTCGAGCATCGCTTCGGCCCGCATGATTTCAAAGCGAGCGCCCAACGCCCGGCTGGCGTCAATCAGTGCCACAAGGTTTTGTGGATGCGTCCGGACGGCTTTTTCGAACAATTGCAGTGACTCATCAAAGCGGTTGAGTTGCCAAAGCGCCCGCGCCTGCTGCAATTCTGAAAGGTCAACTCCGAGCCCGGGAATGATCGTGGGCTGTTGCTGGGCGGGGCCATAATTTCTGTTGGTGCGCTTGGCCATGTTGTCGGCGGTGGGTGGAAGCGAATCACAAAGTGCCTGGTTGCCGAAAGCAAAAAAGCCACCTCAGAACGTGTTCAATTACAAAATCAACCCGGCGTGGCTGAATTCACCGGCCATCCCCCCAAAACTGGCCATTGTGAATCTCATCATTCAAAGTATGCTCGCACAAAACCCATGCGGTCCCGAACCTCAAAAATATCCAGGCGCGCAACAATGTCGCACCGCCTGACAATCCTAAGCCGCCACGATAATCGTTCCGACCGGGCGCAATTGATCGACACTCGGATCGCGCGCTGCCAGCCCGGCTGGTCCTTGCCGCGAGAGTTTTATTGCGACGAACCTGTTTACCGCGCTGACGTTGACCGCATCTGGCGGCGCGGCTGGCTTTTTGCGGGCCATTCCTGCGAGATTCCGAAATCGGGTGATTACTTCACGTTGGCGGTGGATACGGATTCGCTCGTCATCATTCGCGGCGACGACGGCCTCGTGCGCGGATTGCACAACGTCTGTCGCCATCGCGGCTCGCTGATTTGCACCGAGCCGACCGGTCATGCGGCCAGGCTGGTCTGTCCTTACCACCAATGGACGTACAGCCGCGATGGGCGATTGCTCGCGTGCCGTGGCATGCAGGAGGATTTGGACAAGTCACAGTTCGGCTTGCGTCCCGTCCACGCGCGCGAAGTTGAAGGATTGATCTACATCAGCCTTGCGGACGAACCGCCCAGCTTTGATCCCGCCGCGCAACGGCTCGCCTCGCTGGCGCGGCCTCAAGGCTTGCAAAAGGCGAAGGTCGCAAAGGCCGTTGATTACCTCGTGAAGGCAAACTGGAAACTCGTCTGGGAAAACAATCGCGAATGTTTCCATTGCAACTTCGGCCATCCGCAATACATCAAGGCCAACTTCGATCATTACAACGCGGATGACACCACGCCCGGCCTCAGGAAGAAAATCGCCGCCGCGGTGGCGCACAGCGAACAGAAGTGGGCCGCTGCCGGTCTGGCCGCCACCCACAAGCAAACCGGGATGACGGTTTTTCCCGCCGCCGAAAACAACATCTGGTTTTCCGCCAACCGCACCGCATTGGTGGATGGCTACGTGAGCGAAACGATGGACGGCAAACAAGTCGCCCCCCTCATGGGCGATTATCGCGAAGCCGATGTCGGCACGTTGCGGATGCGGTCTCTGCCGAACTTTTGGAACCATTCCAGTTGCGACCACGCCGTCAGCACGCGCTTGCTGCCCGCCGGACCCCAGCAAACCGCCGTCCGGGTTTACTGGCTTGTCAAGGCCGGGGCTGTGGAAGGCAGCGACTATCAACTGGAAAAGGTGATGTCCTTCTGGCAACTGACTTCCGAACAGGATTGGGAAATTTGCGATCGCCAGCAACGCGGGGTCAATTCCAGCGCTTACACTCCCGGCCCCTATTCCACCTACAAGGAATACAACGTGGACGGCTTTGTGCGGTGGTATTTGCAAACAATGAAACGTGAGGCGTGAAAGTGAAGTGAACCATGGCCCCACGCTCACCCACCCATTCATGCATCACGCATCACGTCTCAACCACTCCCCAGTCATTCGACTCGAAATTCGTCCCCATAAGCGAGAGCAACCTCAGCCGCAGCCCATGAGCTTTCCTCAATTCGCCCAGTTGTTGACGGAAGCGCAAGTGCAGCGCACGCACGAGGCGTCGCTGGAAATTCTTCAACAGGTCGGCTTCGAGGTTCAAAACGGGAAGGCCCGCGAGATTTTCAAGCGGCACGGATGCGCAGTCGGCGAAAACTCCCGCGTGACGTTTCCGCCGCAGTTGGTCGAAGAATCGCTCAAGTCCATCCCGCCTCAGTTTACTTTCCGCGCGCACCAACCGGAGTTCGATCGAACCATTCCCGACGATGCCCCGCTGACGATGACGGCGAGTTCCGCGCCGAACCTCATTGATCCGGTGACACAGGGACATCGCCTTGCGACGAGCGAAGACCTCGCACGCATCGCGCACCTGATTGATCAGTTGCCCGGCATTGATCTCTTGTCCGTGCCGACGCTCGCCGCCGACGCGCCCCCCGGCCAGGAGAGCCTCACGCGCTTCTACACCGCGCTCAGGTATTGCCGCAAACCGATCCGGGGCAGCGCGGCGCCCGGCGACGACGCGGCGGCCATCCTTCAACTCGCCTACGAAATTGCCGGCAGCGAGGCGGCCTACCGCGAGCGTCCGTTCATTACCCATCACCATTGTCCGGTGATCGCCCCGTTGCGGATGGACGAACACTCCACGGGGTTGATGATCTTTTATACGGAGCAAGGATTGCCCAATCACCCGACCATCGTGCCCAACGCAGGCCTGACTTCACCGATGACGCTGGCCGGAACGCTGGCGCAGGGCAACGCCGAGTTTCTCGCCTGCGCCACGCTCACCCAATTGGTCCGCCCCGGCACGCCGATGATTTACAGCACGCTCTCCACGGTCGCCGACGTGCGGACAGGTGCCTACGCGCCCGGCGGCATCGAGTGCGGCATGTTGAACATGGCTCATGCGCAAATGGCTCGGTTTTACCGCGTGCCTTGCGCCGGCTACATCGGGCTGACGAATTCCAAGCTTGTGGATGCGCAAGCCGGCTACGAGAAAGCGCTGTCTTGCATGGGCGGCCTGCTGGCGGGGATGCACGTCCTGCAATTTGCCGGCTTGCTCGAAGCGCTGCTGACGTTCGATTTCGGGATGGCCGTCGTGGACAACGAGATTTCCTTGATACTCAAGCGCGTTGCTCGCGGCATGGAGTGGAGCGAAGCCAGCCTGGCGCTCGATGAAATCAAAGCCGTCGGCCCGTCCGGCATGTTCGTTGACACTGAACTGACCCTCGAACGCATGAAGGCCACGGCGTTCCTCCCTGACGTTGCCGACCGTGAGAGTCGGGAGACCTGGTCAAAGAAAGGCGGTTTGGACACCGCGGACAAAGCGCTGCTGAAGGCCAGGAAAATTCTGGAGTCGGATTGTCCGTCGCTGTTCTCACCGGAAGTCGAGACCCGGATTCGCCAGCGGTTCCAGGGCATGGTCGCCGGTGACTTTAAGGTGATTGAGGGCCGGATGCCGGCGAGCTGTGCGCCAACGGCAGCGGCGACAAGAGCCGCAATGGTGAAGAGAAACGAAGGAGTCGCCGCTTGATCACATAAAGAATCGCGAGGCCAGAACATTTGCATCGCATCACCGCTTTGGATACAAAAGGAAAACTGTGGACCCAACCAGCAAGACAGCCGACGCCATCATCATCGGTGGCGGCGTAGCCGGTTTGAGCATCGCCATGCAATTGGCCATGCGCCGCCAGCGCGTCGTTGTCCTCGAACGCCAGCGCCTTGGCTGCGGCTCCAGCGGTCGCGCCGCCGGATTGCTCGGCCAGTTGCGCGGCACGGCCGAACACACGCGCATGTTGGCCGATGGCTTGGAGATCGTCAAAGACCTCGAGCAACGCGCGAGCGTCGAGATTTATGTGAAGACCGGTTCGCTGCGCATCGCCGAAACTCCGGAACGCGCCCAGGAAATCAAGGACCTGGTCGCGATGGGCAAATCCATCGGATTTAACATTGACCACATCTCGATCGCGGAAACCGCGCGGCGGTTGCCGTACATGAAGACCTACGATCTGATCGAGGCTTGTTTCTCTCCCACGGACGGTCACCTGCAGCCCGCGGAACTTGTGAGCGCCTACCACAAAGCTGGCAAGGGTCTCGGCGTTCGCTATGAGATCAATTGCCCGGTTGAACAGGTCATCATCCGGGGCGGCCAGGTCAAAGGAGTCAAAACTCCGCGCGGAGAATTTCACGCTCCTGTCGTCGTCAACGCCGCGGGCCCGTGGTCGTATCTCGTTGCCGATCTGGCCAAGGAGACGCTGCCCACCGCCGCCATTGGCCACTACTATTTAACCACGCGACCCGACCCCAATCATCCCGTGGATCGGCTCAGCCCGGCCGTGCGCAATCGTCATCACCGCCTCTACACGCGACCCGAAAGCGGGGGCCTCATCGTGGGCATCTACGAAGCCGAGCCGGTCGAGTATGACATGGAGAAACTGCCGAAAGATTTCGACATGAGCGCCATGAAAGCAGCGCGCGATAGCATGAATGTCGCCTTGCTGATCCACCTCGCCCAACAACGGTTTCCCTGGATCAACGAGCGCACGCCCATGACCATCAGCACGGGCATCATGACCTTCACGCCCGACGGCAAAGGGCTGTGCGGACCGCTGCCCGAGGTGACGGGTTTGTTCCATTGCTCCTGTTGTTCCGGACACGGCATCATGCAAAGCCCGATCGTCGGCAAGCTCATGGCCGATTTGATCCTCGACGGGAAAACCAAATACGACCTGGATTTCATGGCGGCCGACCGTTTCCATGACCTCCCGGGATTCCAGAAGCGCGCCGACATCAAGCGCAAGTGCTACGACATGTACGCCAGCTACTATGGTCAGGTGGAAAAACCACATGCCGTTACTTCGAAGCCGTGACACAACATCTGATATGGCTCCTCCTCATAAACCTCGTAGCAGCGGACGTGAGTCTGCTCCATCTGAATTCCCAAAAAGTCAGAGCCGACTCACGTCAGCTGCTACGGTTCAGAAAGGTGCGACGACGCTGAATCGAGGCGGCCAAAGTTATCGCACGTTGTGAAAATTCTCGTCCCCATCAAACGTGTCCCCGACACTGACCAGAAGATTCAGGTCAAACCCGATGGCTCGGGCATCGTGACCGACGGATTGCCTTTCGTGATCAATCCTTTTGATGCGATCGCCGTCGAAGAGGCGTTGCGGATTCGCGAGAGATCCACCGACGCGGCCGAAGTGCTGGCCGTCAGCGTCGGCACAGAAGCCTGCAAAGCCCAACTCCGCACCGCGCTGGCTATGGGCGCGGACAACGCCACGTTGATCCTGTGCGATGCGCCGCTCGACCCGTGGAATGTTGCCTGTGTCCTCAAGGCGTTCGCCCAGCGCTATCAGCCCGACTTGATTCTCATGGGCAAGCAAGGTGTGGACGATGACCACGGTCAGACCGGCCAGATGCTCGCCGCGCTCCTCGACTGGCCACAAGCGACCTTCGCCTCGAAAACCGAGTTTATCACCGGCGGCCTGCGCGTGACCCGCGAAACCGACGCCGGGCTGGAAATTGTTCGCGTCTCCTTGCCCGCTGTCGTCACCGCTGACCTTCGCTTGAATGAACCTCGTTACGCCTCGATGACGAGCATCATGAAAGCGCGCAAGAAAACCATCGAGCGCATCACGATGGCGGACCTCGGCGTAAACATTGAGCCGCGTGTGGAAGTGCTCGGCCTCGAAGCCGTCCCTTCGCGGCGCAAAACCGTGCGCGTCGGCAGCCTGGATGAATTGCTCGTCAAACTGCGCGACGAGGAAAAAGTGCTGTGAAGGCAAAACCATGCGCGTCCTGATCCTCTGCGAACACGATGGTAAAGGCATCCGGCTCGGCAGTCGGTCCGCCGTTGCTTTCGCCAACGCGGTCGAGGAGCAGACGCGCGGCAGCGTCGAATGTCTCCTGCTCGGCCACTCGCTCGCAACGGTCGCGCAGGACGCGGCGGCGTACGCTCCGGTGCTGGTCGCCGACCATCCCGCGCTCGCGAACCCCGTGGCAGATCGTTACGCGAAAGTCATCACCGACTTGGTGAAGGAGCGCGGTTTCGACCTGGTCGTCGCCGCGGCGACGACCTTTGCCAAAGACATTTTGCCGCGCGCCGCGGGCGTTCTTGGCGGCGCGATGGCCAGCGAGGTGATCGGGCATGAATTCCGCGAAGGCCGGCTTTGTTTCCGACGACCACTCTTCGCCGGAGCGGTTGTCGCGACGGTCGCGCTGCATGGCAAACCGCAAATCGTCACCGTCCGCCCCTCGGCTTACGCGCCCGCCAGCGCGCGCGCCGAATACTCAGCCATCACGAACGTGACCATTGATGAAGCAAGCCTGCCGAAGAAAACTGAATTCGAGGCGCTGCAATCCAAACTTTCCAACCGCCCCGACGTGACCGAAGCGCGCATCGTCATCTCCGGCGGGCGCGCCATCAAGAACAGCGAAGACTTCGAGCGTCTGGTCGGCGGGCTGGCCGACAAACTACACGCGGCGACGGGCAGCTCGCGGGCCTTGGTGGACGCCGGCATTACTCCAAACGCTTTTCAAGTGGGCCAAACGGGCAAGGTGGTAGCGCCTGAACTGTACATTGCCCTGGGGATTTCAGGCGCGGTGCAGCACCTGGCGGGGATGAAGAACTCCAAGACCATCGTCGCCATCAACAGCGATCCGGAAGCGCCGATTTTCGAAGTGGCCGACTATTGTCTCGTCGGAGATGTGTATGAAATCGTCCCGCAGTGGATTGCCGGACTCAATGGAAAATGACGGCCGACGAACCATCATGAGCAAACTCAAAGACGCAAAGATCGTCATCATCGGCGGCGGCGCGGTTGGTTGCGGAACGGCTTATCAACTGGCGCTGGCGGGCGAGACCGATATCCTCGTCATCGAAAAAGAGCCGTCGGTCGCCGCCGTAACCTCAGCCCAAGCGGCCGGACTGGTCGGCCAGGTGCGCACCACCATCGAGCGCACGCAACTCGCCATGTGGTCGGTGAAGACCTTTTCGGATTTGCAGAAGGACACCAAAACCAATCCGACCTGGCGGCAGGTAGGATCGTTGCGCGTAGCGTTAAACGCCGCACGGGTGGCAGAATTCAAACGGATGAAGGCGATCGCCGACCGCGCGGGATTGGAAGCGGAATTCATCACGCCGAAGGTCGCGGAAGAGAAATGGCCGGGGATGAACTTTTCGATGGCCAAGGCGATTCTTTGGTGTCCAACCGACGGCTATTTGCAGCCGTATGATTTGACCGCGAGTTACTGCTCGCAAAGCGGGCGGCGCGGCGTGCGATTCAGCGTCAACACAGCGGCGGAACAAATCCTGATGCATGAGGGCCGCGTCACGGGCGTGGTAACCAACAAAGGAACGATCCGATGCGACGTCGTCATCAACGCCGCCGGAGCGCACGCGTTTCACATCGCCAAACTCGTCGGGCTGCAGTTGCCGATCGTGCCCGTGCGCCACGAATATTTTGTCAGCGTCCCATGCGATGGGCTGACGCCAACTTTGCCTGTCATCCGCGTTCCTGACCTCAGCCTTTACATCCGCACCGACGTCAATGCTTTGCTCGTCGGTGGTTGGGAGCCGAATCCGCTTCACACCGACCCGCAGAAGTATGCGCTGAACGGAAATCCGCCCGGCATCGAACCGGATTGGGATGTCCTGGCGAAGTTTGCGCAAGACCTCGTGCCGCAATTCCCGAAAGTCGCCGACCTCGGCATCCGGAGTGTTTTCAAGGGCTGGCCAACGTTCACGCCGGATGGCCGCTTCATCATTGGGCCAACCGCGAAAATCAAAGGCTTCGTCATGGCCGGCGGCTGCAACGCCCACGGGGTTTCGGGTTCGGCCGGCATTGGCCGCCACGTTGTCGAATCCCTGCTGGAATCCCAGCCCTCACCCTACGTCCAAAGCCTCGGCCCGGATCGATTCACGGAAACCAGTTGGAACTGGGACCAAGCTCAAACTCAAGCCGCGCACGTTTATGAAACTTACTATGGCCTTTAACTCGCAACCCCTTCACCTTGGCCGAAGCAACGAATCTCCGCGCCCGTTCGGATTTCGGATTTCGGATTTCGGATTTCCCGGTCGGCGTCTCGTCATCCCGGCTGCCCCAAGATGCCTTGTGCTCGCCGCGTTGCTCCTGCTCACCGGCCCATCACTCAACGCGACTTCCACCAAAACGGAGAATGTCTTTCTGATCACTGTCGACGGCTTGCGTTGGCAGGAAGTTTTTGGCGGCGCCGAGGCTTTGCTGATGGACAACCAAAACGGCGGGGTGGCTGATACCAACCGCCTGCGCCAGATGTTCGGGCGCGAAACACCGGTAGAACGCCGGGCGGCGCTCCTCCCCTTCTTCTGGTCCGTGATTGCGCAGCAGGGACAGCTCCACGGCAACCAGAACAAAGGCAGTACCGCCGTCCTGACGAACGGAAAAAAATTCACCTACCCCGGCTTCAATGAAATCTTCACCGGGTTTGCCGACGACCGCATCGACAAAAACGAAAAGCGGAACAACCCCAACGTGAGCGTACTGGAATGGCTGCACCGCAAGCCCGCCTTCACCAACCGCGTCGCCGGCTTTGCCAATTGGGATGTCCATCCCTACATTCTCAATGCCGGCCGCAGCGGCATCCCCGTCTGGACCGGCTACGAAAAAACTCCCACCGCCAAACGCGGCTCGCGCCTGGAACTGGTGGAAAAACTTTTCCGCGACACGACACCACTGTGGCCGGACATGAACTTTGATTCCTTTTACCTCCACGCCGCGGTCGAATACGTCACGGAAAAGAGGCCGCGGTTGGTTTGGATCGCCTTCAGCGAAACCGACGAGTGGGCCCATGAGAGTCGCTACGACCGTTACCTGGTTGCCGCTCGCAAAATGGACGACTACGTGAAAACTTTATGGCTGACCGTTCAATCGCTGCGTGGATATCGCGGCAAAACCACCTTCATTCTCACTTGCGATCATGGCCGTGGCAGCGGTCCGAGCGAGTGGAAAAACCACGGCGCTAACGTTGCCGGCGCCGAAAACATCTGGCTGGCGGTGCTCGGCCCGGACACACCACCGCTGGGAGAGAGAACCAACGTGGCGCCGATTGGTCAAAACCAGATCGCCGCCACCCTGGCCGCTTTGGTCGGGGAGGATTATCACGCCGCCGTGCCCAGGTCAGGCCCGCCCATCGCTGATTTACTGCCGGTCGCTGGCCGGACTTTGAAGAACAATCCCGCCGCTCGTCCTCGCTAGTTGCTTGCGACATAAAACAAAGAATCATGTATCCACCTGTTCGCTATGCCATCACGAAACAACCCAGCGCAACCAGCGAACCAAGCCAGAGCACGATGAAAACAAAATTCTCCAAGGCTTCCTCTGCACGCCGTTCTCTCACCAAGTAACCTTGAACAAAGTCCAGACGCGGCGCTTCGACAATCACTTCGCGGCGCGCCAATGTCGCGAGGCGCACCACCTTGCTGTTCCCTTCGGTCACGGAATTACGTGGCGTTTCCTGGCAGCCGAAATCTTCGCCCGCAGCCGGCGCAGCGATTGCAGTGCACTGTGCCAGCGACCGTCCGTCGGGAGCATCCGTTGGCCCAGACGGTACAACCTCCTCCTCGCGCAAGCCGAAATTGTCGCCCGTTCGCAGAAATCTCACCAATGGCGCACCGGCAATCTTTACCGCTTCATCAACCATGTTCATTGTTTTCATATCCCAATCCTAAATCAAGCCGCTGACCTGCACAGATGCAGACCTCGAAATAAATAACCGGAACAGTTCCAAACATCACCGAAACTGTGCTGGCTCTCTTTCTCCCGAAGTGTCACTATCTGCCGAGCGGATAACACGTATCATCGCCCTATGGTTACAGAAAGTTTGTCTCCCAGCTTTTCCGCGTCGCATCGTTTGTACAAGCAGGTTGCCGAACGCATCGTTCAACTCATCGATCACGGCACATTGCGGCCGGGCGAACGCATTCCTTCCGTCCGCAAACTCAGCACGCAGCAGGACGTCAGCATCGCCACGGTCATGCAAGCCTATCGTCTGTTGGAAAGCCGCAGCGTGATCGAAGCGCGCCCTCAATCCGGTTATTACGTCCGCGCGCGGAGTTGGACACAACCCGCTGAGCCGGAGATGACCAAGCCAGCGCCCAGCCCGACCAAAATCCGCGGCAGCGAGTTGACCATGCAGGTCATTCAGGCCATCCGCGATCCAGCGTTGGTCCGGCTTGGAGCGACGCTGCCCGCTCCCGATTTATTTCCCAACAAGGAACTCAATCGCACGATGGCTTCCGTGGGCCGTCGTCATCCGACACTTGCCAACAGTTACGATCCGGCGCCCGGCAATAGTGGATTACGCCTGCAAATCGCGCGTCGTGCGTTGGATGCGGGCTGCGCATTGTCGCCCGATGATCTGGTCATCACTTGTGGTGCGACGGAGGCGCTCAACCTCTGTTTGCGCGCCGTCGCCAAGCCCGGCGACACCATCGCCATCGAAACCCCGACGTTTTTCGGCATCTTGCAGATCATTGAATCCCTCGGCATGCGCGCCTGCGAAATCCCCACCTATCCGCGCGAAGGGGTTTGCCTCGATGAACTCGCAAAGCGACTCAAATGCTGCCGCGTCAAGGCCTGCGTGTTCACGCTCAACTTCAGCAACCCGCTCGGCAGTTGCATGCCGGATGAAAAGAAAAAGCAACTCGTCGAACTGCTGGCCGAACGCGAAATCCCGCTCATCGAAGACGACATATACGGCAATCTCCCCTTCGCGCCGCTGCGTCCGAAAGTAGCGAAGGCGTTCGACAAGAAAGGACTCGTGCTGCTCTGCGATTCGTTCACGAAGACTCTTGCGCCGGGCTATCGCATCGGCTGGACCGCGCCGGGCCGCTTCAAAGCGCAGGTCGAATACTTGAAATTCGTGAGCACGAGCGCCACCGCTACGTTGCCGCAAATGGCCGTCGCTGATTTTCTGGCCAACGGCAGCTTCGATCATCACGTGCGCAAGATCCGCCGTTATTACGCCGAACAAACCCAGCGCATGACCGCGGCCATCAGCCGTTATTTTCCCGCCGGCACCAAAGTCACGCGCCCGACGGGCGGACTGGTGTTGTGGTTGGAACTGCCGCCGGCCATCAACTCAATGGAACTGTATCGCCAGGCGCTGCGGGAAAAAATCAGTATCGCTCCCGGCCCGATGTTTTCGCCGAAACAAAAATATCAAAATTTCATCCGGTTGAGTTGCGGCAATCCGTGGTCGGAAAAAATCGAACAAGCCATGGTCAAGCTGGGCCAGATGATGGCGCGGAGGATGTGATGGGCAACTGTCGAAGAATTCTAATTTCTTGCCAACTTCGTCTCATCAGTCAATCTATTGACGATGACCGTGGCCGCTTCACCATCTCGTCCCAAAGGCTGGTTTTGGTTGGGCAACATGCCAGATTTTCGGCGCGATCCGCTCGAATTCCTTGAACGTTGCGCGCGTGATCATGGCGATTTCGTTCCGCTGCGCTTCGTCAATCGGCGGGTCTGTTTGGTGAACGCGCCGGAGGACATCGAGTATGTGCTGGCGACCAACAGCCGCAACTTCCGCAAGACCCTCGGCTACCGCACACCGTTCATGCGGCGGCTCTTCGGCGAGGGATTGTTGACGAGTGAAGGCGACTTCTGGCTGCGTCAACGGCGTTTGGCACAGCCAGCATTTCACCGGGAACGAATCGCGACTTACGCCAATATCATCGTCGAGTTTGCAGAGCGGATGCTGGCGGCGTGGAAGCCGGACGAAACCCGCGAGATTCATCGCGACATGATGCGGATCACAACCGAGGTGGTTGTCAAAACCCTGTTCAATTCCACCGTGACCCGCGCAGTTGAAGAAATCAGCGACACGACCGCGGTGCTGGAACAGTTCACCACGCAATGGAGTGTCTGGCGATTTCTCGGCAGCTACCTGCCGACGCCGAACGCGCGACGTTTTGAAGGAGTCGTGCGTCGCCTCGATGAATTTATTTACGGCCTCATTGCGGAACGGCGCGCCAGCGGCAAGGACGCGGGCGATCTGCTGTCGATGCTCCTGATGGCGCAGGACGACGACGGAAATCGGATGAGCGATCGGCAGGTCCGCGATGAACTCACGACGTTCATGGTGGCCGGCCTGGACACGACGGCGCTCGCGTTGTCGTGGGCGTTTTATCTTCTATCCAAGAATCCGCAAGCCGACGACGAACTGGCGGTGGAACTGGATGCCGTGCTCGGCGGACGCGCGCCGCGCTTTGCCGACCTGCCGCAATTGCGTTACGCCGAAAAAGTGGTGAAGGAGTCGATGCGATTATTTCCGCCAGCGTGGGTGATCGGACGTGAGGCGATCAACGATTGCGAAATCAGCGGTCATCGGATCGCAGCCGGCACATCGCTGATCATCAGTCAGTGGTTGAAACACCGTGACGCGCGTTATTTTGAGAATCCCGAAACGTTTCGACCGGAACGCTGGAGTGACGAATTCGTCAAACAGTTGCCCAAGTACGCTTACTTCCCGTTCGGCGGCGGACCACGCATTTGCATCGGCAATTCATTCGCCATGATGGAAGCAACGTTGGTGTTGGCAACCGTGCGGCAAAAATTCCGGCTGACTTCATCGCCGGGCTACGCCGTGACACCCTGGCCGACGATTACGTTGCAACCGAAGGAGGGAATTTATTTGAAGGTCGAGAGCCGCGAGAATAAACCACAAAAGTCGAAGAAAGACGCAGCCAAGTGCGTGGTTTGAACTTCAGAATGCCGATCCGACCTGATGCAGTCGGAGTTGGGAGCGAGCGCGCTCATCGCACCTGAATCGTTCTAACGAGCCGTCGTCAGTTCTTTAAGCTTCGCGTAAACGACCGGGTCGTCTGCCGCGCCTTGAAAGGAGAATGGAAAAGTTTGATTCACCTTGAGCAGCATCAAACCCCAGGACGCGCCGTTGGCGATGGACAACTCGGCGGCTTGCGCAGCGATTATGCCGACTTTGTCGTCCTCGTTGCAAACAATCGGCTTCTTGAATTTTTTCAAAGCCGCGATCCGTTCCGGAATAGTCTTGAGCGAAACGCCGTTAAAGTGAATCAACAAAAAGTCGCTCGCCTGCGCGACACTGTCGGGCAAACGACCATCGCCAATTCCGCTGGTGGAGACGAGCAATTCAGGCGCCGTCCGTTTGGCGAGACGCATCAACTCCACTTCGCCTTCAGGCGTTTTCAGGAGCCGATGGTCGAATCCTTTGTGCGGAAATTCATTGACGATTTCCAGACCGACGTTCGACAATTTACGTTTCTTGATCCAGTTCACGACGTTGACCACGCCCGCTCGCACGGCTTCCTCGTTCTTTAGGATTTGGTCCTGCCGCTGATAGTAACAACCGAGGATCACCACGACGCCGTTGCGATCACACGTTTCAATAACGCGGCGCACGCGCTGCAAATATGAAGCGCGCAGCGAGCCATCCAAATTGAACGCCGAGTTCACCGCGCCTTCGTAACCCGGCGTGCCGCCTTGCAGACAAATCGTGAACGCGCGAACGCCATGCGCCGCGTAGTCAGGGATGTGAGCGATGAATCTGTCGGTGTTGGCTTCGGAGTCGAAGTCCGGCCGCTTGCGATCCTCGAACACCGCGTTGACCATGCGGACATTCATGAGCAGTCCTTCGGCTTTCGCGCCGCGATAAGTCACTTCGCCGTTGATATGCCACTGGCCATTGGTGATTGAAACCCGTGTGCGCGGTGTGAATTCAGGACGCTTGGATGCCGCACCTTCACCAAACAACTGGAAAGCCAAAGGCAGCAGCGTGAGAAAAACAAATGCGGTTACAGCGCGCTTTTTGTTCAACTCTGACAGTACAACCTTTTGTCTCATATGAGAGAAAAGGTTGTACTGTCGTTGACACCGACGGATGAGCAATGAACCTGCCAGGCGACACCTTTGCCGTCGCGCGTGTTTCATGGCGTGTGTTTTGCAGTCCACCATTTGTCCAAGACCGTGCGGAGATGCAGAACACGCGTTGATTCCTGCAGCACTAGATTCCGTTCTTCCTCAGGATCGTTCGCCAGATTGTAAAGCTCCGGCCCGACGTTTTTATCGGTGAAGGTGATCAGCTTCCAATCGCCTTCCCGCACCCAAAGATGCGTCAAGTTCAACGACGGCTTGTTGATGTCCACGGCGGTGTGCAGATAAATTTCGCCGAACACCGCGTTGCGTTTGAGTTTGGATTTCCCGGCGGCTACGTCGAGCAGGTTCAGACCCGGCATCGCTTTGGGCGGTTTCATTCCGCAAGCAGTGAGCATCGTCGGCGCGAGATCGATCGTCGAAACCAGATCGTTGTAGCGACCGGCCTTGGTGTGACCGGGCCAACGAAGCATCACGGGCGTGCGCACTCCGCCGTCGTACGGCGACAACTTGCTCTTCGGGGCGAACGAACCGCGCGTGGTGCGGACGCCGCCCGTTTCCTGAATCCAACCATTGTCCACGACGAACACCACCAGAGTATTTTCGCGCAATCCTTTCTTGTCGATATAATCGAGCAACTCGCCGCAGGTTTCGTCGAACCACTCACACATCGCCCAGTAGCGGGCGACTTTATCGTTGCGTCCTTCGACGAGATATTTCTTGAGAATTCGTTCCGGCGGGTTGTGGGGTTCGTGCGGCATCATCGGGGCATACCAGAGAAAGAACGGTTTGCCCCGCGCTGTTTCAACGAAATCGTAAATTGGTCGCAGGGTTTCTCGCCCGATTTTCAAACCCGCGTCGCCGTGACGACCCTTCTCCGTCATGCCTTCGGTGAAACCGCCGTTCGAGTAATGGCCCTCCCAGAATTTTCCCGTCTGCAAACTGCGATAGCCGGCTTGCTGGAGCAATCGCGGCACGGTTGGCGCATTCTTAATGAACGGATGCATCGAGGTGCGATCAACGCCATCCGGCGGATCGTTGCAACAAATCTTATGCTGGCTGGCGTAAAGACCGGTCAGCAACGTCGCGAGACTGGCGCGGCAGAGCGACGTGGGCACGTAACCGTTCGGAAACACCGCGCTGTCGGTGGCGAGCTTGTCCAGATGCGGCGTCTTGATGACGGGATGCTCCATGAAGCCGAAGTCTGTCCAGCCTTGATCGTCAGAGATGATCATCACGACGTTGGGTTTGGTTTGTGTTGCGGAAGTCGCAGTGGCGTTGACCACCAGACCCAATCCGGCAATCAAAACGAGGATGAGCAAGCGTTTGTTCATGGATGGCTTTGTTTGTTGAACACGATGGCAACTTTCTCATCCAAATCAATCCGCGTGTTTGGAAGAATTGCGCTTGCTACTTCGCTCCCAAGACGATTTGTTTTCCGCTCGTTGCTCAAACCCGATGAAACCGGCGCATCTAATCCTCCTGGCGGTCTTGAATCTTTTTTGGGCGGCTTCCTATTCGACCTTCAAGGTGCTGACGCCGTATCTGGATTCGGGCGAAGTGGTGACGCTTCGGTTCTGCCTGGCCGCAATCGTCCTGGTGATCCTGTGGCCTTGGCTACCGGGAAAAATTCCGCGCGGGTTCGATCTGGTGAAAGCGAGCGCCATGGGGATCATCGTCTTTGTGCTCGCGCCGCGGTTGCAGGTCGCGGGCGTTCGCCAAGGTCAGGCCAGCGATTGTTCGGTGCTGATTGCCTTGGAGCCGTTGATTACCTCCATCGCGGCGGCGATTTTTTTGCGAGAGCACATTGGTCGTCGACGCTGGGTGGGGTTCAGTTTCGGCTTGTTGGGGGTGGTGCTGCTGGCGCAGGTTTGGCGGGCGGATTTCAAGTTGCCTGGTTTGACGGCCGATTTGCTTTTCATCGCGTCGTTTGTTTGCGAAACCACTTACTCGGTCATGGGCAAACCGTTGATCGCGCGCGCCGGGTTTATGAAAGTCTTGGGTGTCGCGATCGTGAGCGGAGCGGTAGTCAACTTGTTGCTGGACGGTCACGGTACGATTTTGGCGGCGCGGACGATGCCGGTGAGCGCGTGGGTGATCATGGGCTTTTTGTCGCTCATCTGCACGCTGGTCGGTTACAGCGTCTGGTTTGTGGTCATTCGTGAAACGGAAGTGAACGTGACGGCGCTGACGATTTTCATCCAGCCTGTGGTGGGCATCGCGGTGGCGGGACTTTGGCTCGGCGAACCGCTGCATCGCGGACAATTCTGGGGCAGCGTGGCGATTGTGACTGGCCTAGTGATTGGATTATCGAGGCAAGTTAAGACCGAGACGATGTAGAAAGGCACGGTCCGGGCAAGGCTCACACAATTTCCAAGCGAAGTGGTGTCCGAATGGGATAAGGACTCATGGGGAGGGGTGGCCGCAGGGCCGGGTCAGGAGCGGTTGATTCCTTTTCCCAGAGAAATGGTGTGGCAATCACTCTGGTCAGACGTTTTTGGCCGCCAAGTCGGGTGAGGCATTGTCCTGCAGCACGTCGGTGACGATTTTCCTTATCCTGGCCAGCTTGAAGGGTTTGGTGAGGTACGGGTTGCCGGTGGACCGCAGGAAGGCTTGCGTCTCTTCGTTCACGACATCGCCCGTCAGAAAAATGATGCGCCGCGCCAGATGCGGCTTTTTCTTCTTCGCCAGTTCGTAGAACTGCTGGCCATTCAGTCCCGGCATGCGGAAATCCGAAATGATCAGGTCAAAATTCCGCTTGCCGAGCAGTTCGAGGGCATGGGCGGGAGCATGGCTCAAGGTGGGGTTGTGACCGAGCAGGCTCAACATCTCGCCCAGCATTTCCGCGATGGACGGTTCATCGTCCAGCACCAGAATATCGCCTGCCCGGGCCGGCGGCGTGTCGGCCTGGGCGGAGAGAAAGGTTGTGTCGGACGAAGCGGAGCTCGGGAAGGGTTCCGTCACCACGGGGAATTCGAGAAGAAAAGCGGCGCCGCCGAGGGAGGAGGGTTGATAGAAGATGCGGCCGTTGTGCTCGGTCATGATGCCGTGCGCTATGGAAAGTCCCAGCCCGGTGCCGGTGCCGACTTCCTTGGTGGTGAAAAACGGCTCGAAGATTTTCGTCTCCAATTCCGGCGGCACACCGGGGCCATTGTCTTCCACCAGGATTTGTATCAATTCCCCGTTGCGCTGAGTTCGAATCTTCAGGCAACCCGGTCGGGATGAGTCGACCATGGCCTGCAGCGCGTTGTTCATTAGATTGATGAGCAACTGCTGGATCTGGTCGGCGTTGGCGGCGGTGGGTGGCAGGTGGGGGTCCAGTTCGAGGTGCAATTCGGTTTTCGCGACCAACAGTTCGATTTTGCGCAACTCGACGACACGTTGGATCAACTCATTAAGATTGACCAGGTCGCGCCGCGCGGGTTGCTCGCGGGCCAGCGACAGAAAATTCATCACCAGTTTGGCGGCGCGATTACTCTCGCGCACCACTTTCCCCAGGTCAGTGCGCGTTTGCGGACTCAACTGGTGGTGGTCGAGAATCAATTCGAGATAGCCTTTGATGACCGCGAGCGGATTGTTCAATTCATGGGCGATGCCGGAAATCATCTGGCCGAGAGCCGCCAGCTTTTCGGACTGGCGCAATTGCTGTTCCAGACGGGCGCGCTCCGTCAACTCGCGCAATAAAAACTGGTAGGCGGGCTGGCCGTCAAAATCCAGCGGGGCGGCGTCCACCTCGAACGGTTTAACCTCGCCGTTTTTCCTCACCAACATCAACGGCTGTTGGCGGCGAATCAAATCAAACCAGTCGGCTCCGGTGTAGGGCTTCGAGCAGGTGCCGCCCCGCAATTGACAAAACGAGGTCAGGGCATGCCGCGCGGCTTCGGTGTGACTGACTCCCAACACGCGTTCCGCGGCGCGGTTGACTTCAAGGATGAGCAGATTTTCCGTATTGGTGATCACAATCGCATCACCGGACTGGTCGAACAGACTACGGTAGCGTTCCTGCGTCAAAAAGACTTTCGTCTGCAAGGCGTCCCGCTCGATCTTGCGCGAATGAACCTGGTGCAAAGTCAGTTGATGAGTGTGCCGGACCTCCTCTAAAACGAGGACGATCATGCTGACCGCCAGCAACAACTGGAGCGCGGCGGAGATGAACAACGCCATGCTGACCAGGTCCTCGGTGTGTTCCATCAGCGGGTAGCTGATCATGTAAACGCCCCAGAGAAAAAAACCGAGCGCCAGCAATGTGGCGCCGATGAATTCGCGCTTCCGGCGGTAATTGAGGAAACACCACGAGATCAAAATGCTGCTGACTCCGATCAATCCAAAAGTCGCCAGCTCGACCCACAGCGGATCGTCCAGGTGGTAGGAGCCGAGATAACTGCACGTCAGCAGGAATCCCATGAAAAAAACCAGCAGCCGCTGGCGGACGCGCCGGCCGAGAAACCGCAATCCACCCCAAAGCAGGAACACCGCGGACACGCCCACGCACCATTGCTGCACCATCAACAAGAACGGGGGGCGTTGTGCTCCATGAAAGCCAAAGCGAAGAGTGATCCACAGCGCGTAAAACAGCCAGGCCGTGGCCCAGATGGTGAAATATCGGCGTTTGGTGTAACGGTTGAGGTAATAGAACAGGGCCACCAATACCCAAACACTGAGCAAAGAAACCAGCAGCCCCGCCTTCAAGTGTTCGCGGCTGAAATAAAGGTCAAAACCAAATTGGTTCATTCAACTGATCCTGGGATGCAATTACTCCGCGGGCGGGCGCGACGCAATCACGAAAGAGAGCAAGGGCCAAGGAATGTTGATGTTCCAAGCCGGCTGCTCAATCCCGACCGGCGTCCGGAACCTGCCGCTGGCTAGTCCCCGCGACCACAGCGGGTGGCCACGATTATTGGTTACGCCTTCTCTTCGATCAATTCGCGCCGGGCACCGCTCAACAGTTGTTCGATAAAGTTGGTGGAGTAAACACCGCGCCGGAAATTCGGGTCTTGAAGAATTGCCTGTTGGAAGGAGATCGTCGTCTTCACCCCGGTCAGCATGTATTCACTGAGGGCGCGACTCATCTTGTCCATCGCCTCGCGCCGATCTTTGCCGTAGGTGATGAGCTTGCTGATCATCGAGTCGTAATGGGACGGGACGGTGTAGCCGGCGTAGGCGTGACTGTCCACCCGCACGCCGCGCCCGCCGGGGGAATAATACATTTCGATTCGTCCGGGGCTGGGACGGAAATCATCAAACGGGTCCTCGGCATTGATGCGGCATTCGATGGCGTGACCTTTGAATTGGATGTCGCTCTGGGAATGGCGCAACGGTTCCCCCATGGCAATCATGATCTGATAGCGGACCAGATCGATGCCGGTCACTTCCTCGGTGATGGGATGCTCCACCTGGATGCGTTTGTTGACTTCGAGAAAGTAATAATTACCCCGATCATCCACGATGAATTCGACCGTGCCGGCATTGGTGTAATGCGCCAGCTCGGCAATGCGCACTGCCGCTTTGCCGATCTTGTCCCTCAACTTGCGATGTCTGCCCTCGATCAACGGGGAGGGCGTCTCTTCAATCAACTTTTGGTTGCGTCGTTGAACTGAACAATCGCGCTCGCCGAGGTGAATGATGTGACCTTTATGGTCGCCCAGGATTTGAAACTCGATATGGTGCGGGTTCTCAATCAACTTCTCGATATAGACACCCGAATTGCCAAAGGCTTTATCCGCCTCGGTGCGGGCGGTGTGAAAGCCTTTGACCAGTGAAATGTCATTGTGCGCTGGCCTCATCCCGCGTCCGCCGCCACCGGCCACCGCCTTGATCATGACCGGATAACCAATCCGTTTGGCCGTCACGAGCGCGTCCTGCTCATTATCCACCAAACCATCCGAGCCGGGAGGCACCGGCACACCAGCCTTTTTGGCCAGCGCACGGCTCACCGCCTTGTCTTCCAAAGCGTTCATCGCCCGGGAGCTCGGGCCGATAAAGCGGATGTTACAACTCTCACAAACATCCGCAAAGTGGGCGTTTTCAGAAAGAAACCCGTACCCCGGATGAATCGCGTCCACGTCGGCGATCTCTGCCGCGCTAATGATGCGGTCGATCCGCAGATAACTCTCGCTGCTGGCCGCCTTGCCGATGCAGATGGCTTCGTCGGCCATTTGTGCGTGCATGGAGTTGGCGTCAGCTTCCGAATAAACGGCCACCGTGCGGATGTTAAGCTCTTTGCACGCGCGAATGATTCGAACGGCGATCTCTCCTCGATTGGCTATCAAAACTTTCTCAAACATGTGGTTTAGAGCGGAAGCGTTAGACTTAGCCAGTCAGTCTGGCTTGGATCAACAAAGCGACACATTCATTAACTCGTCATGTGGGACGAATCTTGAAAAGTGGTTGGCCGAATTCGACTGGTTTGGCATTTTCGACCAACACTTGTGTAATCACACCTTTGGCCTCGGCTTTGATTTCGTTCATCACCTTCATCGCTTCAATGATGCAAACGACTGTGTCGGGATTCACTTCCGTGCCGACTTCGGCGTAATTACCTGATTCCGGCGACGGCGCCCGGTAAAACGTGCCAATCATGGGAGACTTGATATCCAACTCGCCTGACGCAGGCACTGGTGGTGGAGGAACCACGACTGCCGGGGCTGCAATGGCTGCAGGAGCGGGAGCATAAGTAATCACCGGGGCGTCTTCAGTCTGAGGCACGCCCGCCGCGCCACCCCCTACCCGTTTGAGTTTGATTTTGAAATCCTGCCGCTCCAACTCGAATTCCGAGATGGAGTTCTTCTTCATCAGGTCGATGATGGCTTTGATATCCTTCAGGTCCACAATCAAGTTTTGGTTAAAATCAGCTCTTAGGGTCGGTTTCCAATGCTGTCGTCACTTAAGCAAAAAAGCAGCAGCCGAACTTCGGCCCTGCTTGATTGCTTATTTCAATTGCTGGCGAACGTAAACAGGAACGAAAAACGCGTCAAGTAGTAAAAATTGTCACGCTAAAACCTCCAAAAAACAACGCCAAAATGCCTAATTAACTTGGATTATCACTTCTCGTTAACATTAACGGCCGCTTCGAGCGCCAAAACGTAGGAGTTTGGACCGAACCCGGCGATCTGCCCAACGCAGACCGGTGCAATGAGTGATTTATGACGGAATTTCTCCCTCGACTGTGTGTTTGATAAATGAATCTCGATGGTCGGAACGCCAGTGGCCGCGATGGCATCCCGGAGAGCCACGCTGGTATGGGTATAGGCCGCCGCATTCAGAACAATGACATCGAACCTGCCTTTGGCCTGCTGTATCCAAGCGACCAACTCACCCTCCACGTTCGATTGGCGAAAATCCACCTCCGCGCGGAGGCTCGATGCCCGCTCCCGGACTCTTGCCTCGATATCCGCAAGCGTCGTGCGTCCGTAGATCTCCGGCTCGCGCTGGCCGAGCATGTTCAAGTTCGGACCGTTTAGGAACAAGATCTTCATGTTCGAGGAAGGAGGTTAGGCCTGCGTCGTCCGATTGTCGAATGGATTTGCGGTTCCGCCAAAAAGCCAGCCAAGCAGACTGAAAGCTGTCCACGCCAAGGCCGGAATGTACAACCCAAACTCAACCATGCCTTGCAAACCCCAGCCCAACAGCCCAACAAGGACTGCGAACGGCAAAGCGCCTTTCGATCGCCAGACCCGCCGACCGAGCGTCACCAGCAAAAGTCCGACCCAGGTGGTGTAGCTCAGTCCCCCAATGATTCCCGAATCAGAAAATTGTTCCAAGTAGTCGTTGTGCGTAAGCCGCGCCATCTCCGCGTCGGGAGACTTCAGCCGCGCATAGGGTCGTTGGAAAGTGCCGGGGCCTGTGCCGAAGACAGGATATTCCATGGTGATCCGCGCTGCTGCGCGCCAATAATCGAACCGTGCGCCAACACTCGTCGCGCCCGCCGCGAAGTAGCCTTGAAATCGAAAGGCAAACACCGTCAGCCCCACCACCGCCATCACTATCAGTGCCGTCCCCTTCCATCGCTTCGGCCAGTTGAGTCGGAACACCGACGCGCCGCCAAGCGCCAGCGCGATCAACCAACCGGACTTTGAGCCCGTCCAAAACAGTCCGGCACCGCCGAGCAGAAGCGTCAACGCGATGACGACCCTCCTCGTGAGCGGTCGAAATTGGCGCGTACTGTTCACGGCCAGTGCGATGGCCAGCGGCCACAGCATGAGCACGAGCCCAGCCAGCGCATTGGGATACATCAGCGTTCCATGCACACGCCCCTTCGCATATTTCGCCATGATCACCGGATTCGCCACCTCCATTCCGTTCGTGGAGATGATGAATCCGTCACGCTTCATCTCCTGAACCACTCCGGGAGGAAAGTTTGTCCAGCCGCTCCGCTCACCTTCGAGCAAGACTTGCCGTTCCTGCGGAAACTCGAACAATCGCTGATTGGCCGCCCGTACCAGGCAAAACGTAAACGCCGCCAGCACACCGATCAGCATCCAGCGCAAGGCGCTTTCCGGCCCCATCACCAAGGCACCGAGAAAGTAACAAGCCAGACATCCCGCAAATTGCCACAGCGTCGCCTCCGTGAGCGTGCGATCCACTGTCTGGGTTGCGGAGACAAGTTGCCATCCGAACCACACGATCGGCAGCACCCACAACCACCATCCGCCTGACCAATGCACCTTCTTCTTGCTGGCCAGCCACGCGCCAGACATCACCAGCCACCCCAGCAGCCAGTTGGCCCAGTGCGTTGGCCAGGCATCGGTCCACGCTGCGGATAGCGATACCGGGGGAGTAATCTTGGCGTCCAGGATGACGGGATTTCCGAATTTCAAAATCGCCAGCCCGAGGAAAAGTCCAAACACGAGCGCGTAAAGTTCCTGCAAAGTGAGGGAACGTCGTGGCGCGTTTGCGGGAGTCGGACTCACAATTTGAGCTTCAGCAGGCCGACTTCCAACACCAAGGCTTCCTGCACATTTGTTCTGAGCAATCTTTGAGTCTGCTCCAGCACTTGCAGATTCACGACGGCCTGATTTGGCGGAATCCTCTGCGCCACCTGCCGGGCGCTCTCCAGCCGTGGGAGATTCAGCAACTCATTCACTCGCATGGAATGCCCCGCCTCGCGGTTGCCTTCCGGCCGCAGCACCAGCGTCTGCAACCAGACATCGCGCAACCACCATTGCAGCCCCAGCAGCAAATCCTCCCGCTGCCGGCGATACTCCGCTTCAATCGCCGCCGCCAGTTCCTCCTCCCACTTCTCCCGCAACTCCGGTTCAACATCCGGGTAACGCTCCAGCGGTGAACGCTCCGTCAACGTTTTTTCGATTTCCGTTTTGAGGGAGGCCAGTTTCTTCAACAAAACTCCCAGCAGCCGATACCGGCTCAGCAATCCTTTCTGTTCAGCCGCCGCCATTTCGCCGAAGTTCGCCAGCCACCCAGTTTGCGCGGCATCCAACACCCGACCGCCCTCGCCGGCAAAGTTTAGCCGCAAGCAACGGGAAAGAATCGTCTCCAACACCCGCTGCGGCTCGGTCGTGAGCAGGATCAAAATGGATTTCGGAGGCGGCTCTTCCAGGGTTTTCAGAAATGCATTTGCCGCCTGCACATTCAAACGGTCTGCCGCCACGATCACCGCCACCTTGAAATCCGCCTCGGTCGGTTTGAGATGAATCTCCTGCATCAAGTCGCGCATCTGCTCGATGGTGATGACGCGCGATTTTGATTCCGGCCGCACCCAGTGCACGTCGGCGTGATTGTCATGGTCGATCTTGCGGCAGTTCAAACACTGATCACAACTATCAACGGCCGGGGCTCCGGTCTTATTTCGCATTGGCCGCAAGCAATTCAGTGTCTTGGCCAGTGTCCGGGCGATGCCTTCCAATTCACCGAGCGAATGTCCGGTGAAGAGATAAGCGTGCGCCAACCGTCCGCGCTCCAGGCTGCGCTGCAACAACTGCACCACCTGTTCCTGTTCGGGAAAATTCTTGAATGCCATTGCCGTCCATATAAACACACCCCGCGAAGAACGTAACAAAAAATTTCTGCCGCGGGCAGAGGTTCCCCTTGCAACCCCGCTCCTTGAAAGCCTATCCTCCACGCGACCCAAAATCCAATTCCGGCAACAACCTTGCATGGTAACGGCGCTGGTTGGTTTCAGGGTCCTTCACCGGATTAGCGGAAACCCATTGTGAACGACACGGCAACGACAGAATCGGCAAAGGCGGCGTTGGATCGCGCGCGCCAGAAAGCCTATTGGCGGCTGCTCCCATTGCTGTTCATCTGTTACGTCGTCGCGTACGTGGACCGGTCCAACGTGGCCATCGCCAAGCTGACGATGACCCGGGACCTACCCGGCTTCGACAACGCGGTCATCGGCTTTGGCGCGGGTGTGTTTTTCGCCGGCTATTTTCTGCTCGAAATTCCCGGCACGTTGATTGTTGAGAACTGGAGCGCGCGCAAATGGATCTGCCGGATCATGATCACCTGGGGCATCACGGCAGCGCTCACCGCTGTGGTGAAAACGCCATTTCAGTTCTATCTCGTGCGTTTTTTCCTGGGCCTGGCTGAGGCGGGATTCTTTCCCGGCGTGATTGTTTACCTTACGCACTGGTTTCCCAGCCGCGACCGTGCACGTGCGCTGGCTTACTTTTTCGTGGCCACGCCCATCGCACAAATCATCAGCCCAAAAATCTCCAACGTCCTCTTGAAAATCGGCACGGATGAAATGATCAACGGCGTGCCCGTTCACCACCCGGAGCTGTGGGGGCTCGAAGGCTGGCAATGGATTTACATCTGCTGGGGCATCCCGGCGGTGCTCCTCGGCGTCTTTGTGTTCTTTGCGCTGACGGACCGGCCACGTCAGGCCAAATGGCTGTCGCCTGAGGAACGCGATGCACTTGAAGCCGAACTCCAACGCGAGAAAGCAATTCATCACGCCGGTTGTCGCTTGACGTTGCTCGAGGCCTTGCGTCATCCCAAGGTGTTGCTCCTGGCTGCCGCGTATTTTTGCATCGTGACCGGCAGCTACGGCGTGGAGTTTTTCATGCCGAGCATCCTGGAGAAATGGTATTCGCTGAAATTTGACGCCCTCACCTGGCTGGTCACGCTGCCGCCGTTGCTCGCCCTGTTCAGTCAACTCTTTGTGGGTTGGAATTCAGACCGCGCCAGGGAGCGGTGTCTTCACGTCGTGGTGCCCATCACGTTGGGAGCCGTGGCGCTGGCACTGACACCGCTCACCCACGGATATTTGTTCCTGACCGTCGCTTGTTTCATGGTGGCGGTGGCGGGGTTCAAGGCCTATCTGCCCGCGTTCTGGTCGTTACCAAGCCTGTTCCTGACCGAAGCCGCGGCGGCGGGCAGCATCGGCCTCATCAACTCCATCGGAAACCTCGGCGGCTTCCTTGGCCCATACGTGATCGGAAAGGTGGAGACTGTGACCGGCTCATTTGTCGGCGGGATCTATTTTCTCAGCAGCGCGATGGTGGTGTCGGCGGCCATCATCTTCTGTTTGAAGCTAGGACGGAAAGCAGTGCGGGAATGATGCCTTGCGTGTTACGAACAATGTTTCACCACAATTGGCGAGATGGTGGAGCCGAGGGGAGTCGAACCCCTGACCTTCTCATTGCGAACGAGACGCTCTACCAACTGAGCTACGACCCCGCACCATGACACCGACAAAATTTCAAACCCTGATGCGAAAAGCAAGAACCATTGTTTGAGTGTCGGGTCGTCCGCAAGCGGCAACCTGATTCCAAATCAAGAACAGTGCGAGATTTCTGAAAACCGGTCTTTACTGTCCGCCGAGATAGTATTAGTTGAAGAGTACCGTAATTTTGGTAAACCCTCAAGCAAGCGCAGCGAAGGCTCGGCGCAATAACTCTATGCCGTTCATGGCAGATATTATCGGACAAACTGCGACGCTCAACCGGGGCATGCTGGTTTTCCTGTGCAGTTATGCGCTCGGTTGTTTTACCACAGGCTATTATCTGGTTCGTTGGCGCACGGGCACGGACATCCGGCAATGGGGCAGTGGCAGTGTGGGCGCTAAAAACGTCGGGCGCTTTCTGGGTCGCCTCGGATTCATCGCCACGGCGTCCCTTGATTTTGCAAAGGGCGCGTTGGCGGTGTGGGCAACGCTGCGCGCCGCCGAAAAGGATCAACTCGCCGTGATCGCCATGGTGGCCGTGGTGGCGGGTCATATTTGGCCGCTGCCCCTTGGGTTTCGCGGCGGCAAAGGCGTGGCCACGTCACTCGGCGCCATTTTGTTTCTTGATTTTCGGCTGGCGCTGATTTTCCTGGGACTGTTTCTTGTGACATTCGTACTGCTGAGGAAGACGGTTTGGAGTGGTCTGTCGGCGTTCGCATTGTTGCCAACGGCGTCTTTTCTTCTTGGTCTGGCGGCCTTGCCGCTGGCTGGCGTGTCCGTGGTGGTGACCATGATATTGATCGCCCACCGCAGGAATCTATTTCCAGAAATGACCAACCAGTCCGAACGCCGATGTGTTCAAGCTGATCTAACGCAATTGCCCAAGTGAGATTATGAAGACGCAGTCAACCCTCCGATTCAAGATGGCCACGGAAGAACGCGAGTTTGAATTGATCCATCGGCTCAATTACAAAACGTTCGTCGAGGAGATCCCGCAGCATCATCCCGATCCGGCCCGGCGGCTCGTGGATAAATTCCATGCGGAAAACACTTATGTCATCTGTCTTTCGGGCGAACATCTGGTCGGGATGCTGGCCGTGCGCGGCAACCGTCCCTTCTCACTGGACCAAAAACTGGCCAATCTCGATTCCTATCTGCCGCCCGGAAGAAAATTGTGCGAGGTCCGTCTGCTGGCGGTGGAAAAGGAATTTCGCACTGGCCAGGTCTTTCAAGGTTTGCTGGCGCTGGTGGTCCAGTATTGCATTCAGCACGGTTCTGACACGGCGATTATTTCTGGCACCACGCGCCAGCAAAAGCTTTATCGCCATCTGGGTTTCGTGCCATTTGGCCCGCTGGTCGGCACCGGCGACGCGTTGTTTCAGCCGATGTATCTGACGAAGGAAAGTTTCGAGGCCCAAATGGAGGAGTTTTTGCGCTCCACGCAGCCGGCTGAACAAACAGCGACTGCTCCAGCCGCCAGCGACAGCCTTGGATAGATTGCGTCAATCGCCGGTTTTCATCGGCCATCGGGCGTTGACCAGCGCCTTGTAGCCGCCGGCCAGGGAATACACTTTCCGATAACCCATTTTTTGGGCGGCGTCCGCCGTCATCGCCGAACGAAACCCTCCACCGCAATACATGATGATCTCCGTGTTGGGATCCGGATAGAGCTTCTCCAGATCGCGTTCGAGGATGCCTTTGCCAAGATGCACCGCCTCAACCGCGTGCCCCTTCTGCCATTCGTGATCCTCCCGCACGTCCATGAGCACAACTTTCGGGTCGCTTGCCAGCCGGGCGCGCGCCTCGGCGACGCTGACTTCCTCGACATTCTTTTTCGCCTCGTTGACGAGTTTGAGAAAGCCGGGTGAATGATCCATGCAGCAGAAGTTAACGTGCCGGGCGAATGGGTCAAATAAATTTCCGGTTGCCCGAGGCCCTCCTGGCAGGTTCAATAAATTCATGGACGTGAAAAACCTGAACGCCGTCCCTGCTTTCATCACCAAGGACGGCTCCGAGATTCGTGAGCTTCTGGCGCATCGCAACTCTGCCATCCGCAACCAAAGTCTCGCCGAGGCGCGCTTGCCCGCGGGCGGCAGCACTCAGGAACATTATCATCCGAGGACCGAGGAGATTTACTACATCATCGCCGGCGTGGGTCGCATTCGGATTGAAGGTGAAACTCGTGATGTCGAAGCCGGGGACGCGATTGCCATTCCGCCGGGCCAAAAGCACAAACTCTGGAACATCGGTGGGGAGACTTTGAAATTGTTGTGTTGTTGCGCGCCGGCTTACGAGCACACCGACACGATCATTACGGAGAAGTGAGGAAGGCGGCGTGGCGGAGACAATGCGATGACCGTTTGCGAGTTGACGTTTTGAAGCGATAACCTTTAACTGCGTCCATGCGACTCTTAGCGGCTTTGGTGCTCGGCGTAATCGTTTTCTCGGGCTGCGCCAGAAACAAACAGACCGTTTGGCCAGCGTCCGGCAGTGCGGTGCCACGCCCGGTGGTTGCGACCCCGGTGATGACGAACACGGTCCCCAAGCCGATTGTGACACCGGAACTGGCGTTGGTGGGCAAAGTGGTTCGCTTCAGTTCGGAGGGGCGTTTCGTTGTGCTCAATTTTCCCATCGGGCATCTGCCGGGCGAGCATCAGCGGCTGAATGTTTACCGCCAGGGATTGAAAGTAGGTGAA
The DNA here is from genome assembly GCA_016200005.1 of Verrucomicrobiota bacterium. NCBI lineage: Bacteria > Pseudomonadati > Verrucomicrobiota > Verrucomicrobiota bacterium. The sequence continues at coordinate 76,920 of JACQFP010000069.1, forward strand.
GTCAAGGTCACCGGCCCGCAACGGGACGATAACACCGTGGCGGACATCGTCACCGGCGAGGCCCAGGTGGGCGACGAAGCCAGGGACAAGTAAAACTGCCTTCGTCGACTGAGAATCAAGAACCAGCTCCCCCTCGCCGCAGCTTATTTGTTCTCGGGATGGCGGCCACCGGTTTCTGCCAACTTCGCAGGTGATTTCTTCTGGTACGGCGAGGAGAGATTAAAGTAAATTCCGCAGAGCGGACGTTCGTCGTCAGTTTGACTCAAAATGATCGTGCACTGTTTGTCGAGGGCGATGCCGTGACGCAGATTCGGGCCACGACTTTCGTAGGCCTTGATCGCTTTGTTCATCAGCGACGCCAGCGTGGTCTCGCAATCCTCCGGCGTTTTGTTGAGGCAGACGATGTACTTCTCGTAAGTTCTAAGCGCCTCAGCAATTTCCTGTTTGAAGGTATCAACAGTCACGCCGCCAGCTTACGAGCCGGGGGTGAAAAGTGAAAACGAAAAATGGACGTTCTTTATGCTTCCTGGCTATTTCGCTCTGCTTTGGCCGCCTGCGAACGCGGTCCAAATAAAACCGTCCCCAAACGGATCAGCGTGGCGCCTTCCTCAATGGCGACCTCGAAATCGCCGCTCATGCCCATGCTGAGATGCGGCAATGGAGCGCCGAGGATTTGTTCGCATTGTTCCTTTAATTCGCGCAATTGGCGAAATACCGGGCGCACCTTTTCCGGCTCCGGCGTCCACGGAGCAATCGTCATCAAGCCATGGACTTCAATGTTTTTCAACGCGTTGTTCTGGTTCAGTTCGGCAAGCAACCGTTCGGGCGAATAACCAAACTTGCTCGCTTCACCGGCGATATTCACCTCCAGCAAGATCGGCATCGTCTTGGCCGCTTTGTCAGCCCACTTGTCAATTTCCTGCGCCAGCGCCAGGCGGTCCACGCTTTGGATCATATCGAAAAGTTCCACGGCATCGCGGCACTTGTTCGACTGCAAGTGGCCGATCATGTGCCAGCGCAATCGGCCTGGGCACTCGCCGATTTTCGCCTTTGCCTCTTGAACGCGGTTCTCCCCGAATAGATTTTGTCCCGTCTCCGCCGCCGCTCGAATCACCGCCAAGGGCTGGCCCTTGGTTACCGCGAGCAAGGTGACGGACGCGGGGTCGCGCCCGACACGAACGCAAGTCTCTTTGATTCGTTCGTGAACGCCAGTGAAGCTGTCTGCCAAGTCCATGCGGTAGATGGAGCCACAGCCGGAACGCCTATTTCAAGCCGTAACGGAGGCAGCGGGTCATTTTTGTGATTTCTCCCGGGCATCTCTTCAACCCGGCTCACGGCCGCCAAAAAAAGTTAAAAAAGTTCTTGCCATTGTCTAGTCAATGAGTAGGGTAAGCCAGTAATGTCTAGTCAAACGATAGACAATAAGCAAAAAGATCCTTCGCGCAGCCGGGCGGAAGATGCGGCGCAGTGGATCTTCGACGCATTGCAGGGTATTCGCTTTGGCTCGGTGGAGATTCTGATCCACGAGGGCCAGGTCGTGCAGCTTGAGCGGCGCGAGCGGATACGCCTGGAGCGGCAGGGCAGAGGCGGCGCTTCGGATTGAAGAGATGCCGACCGGCGCACGCCGGACGTTGAAACCAACATGTGTGGCGGGCTGACCGGACGACCGGAAGTTCCCATAAGAGAAATCAAACAGGAAGGACATTATGAGAACCAAGACAAGCGCGCTGCTGGCAGCCCTGGCGGCTGCCGTCGCGCTCAACACCGGTGCGGCGGAGCAAACTACTCACGGCGATGAGGTCATCCTGTCACGCATCCGGGCCCTGGAACAGGAGCTTCAAAGTCTGAAGCAAACAGTGAAGACCCAGCAGACATCGGCCAAAGAGGACACGAAAGTTGAAGAACTCGACCAGAAGATCCGCGTGTTGGAACGCAAGCAGGAAATCGAGCAGGAGCAGGCCGCCGCGAAGGCGAAGACCACTCCGATCCTCAGTGTGGGTGAGAAGGGGTTCTCGCTCCAAAGCGGCGATGGGGCCTTCAACCTTCGACTCCGGTCGCTCGTTCAGGCAGACAGCCGGTTTTATTTCGATAATGGCGGGGTCAGGAACAACGACACATTCCTGATCCGCCGGGCGCGCATTGAACTCACCGGCACGCTGTTCGATAAATTGGACTTCCGCATCATGCCGGATTTTGCAGGCACAACGCCCACGCTGTTGGATGCCTGGCTGGACTGGAAGATCAGTCCGTATTTCCAAGTGCTGGCTGGCAAAGTGAAACTGCCGGTCGGATTGGAGCGCTTTCAATCGCGCGAAAACAATCTGCTGACCGAGTTCGGCTACCCCACGAGCCTCGTCCCCAACCGTGATATTGGAATCGCGCTGCACGGACAAGTGCTGAACGGGGCGCTCGACTATTACGTGGGGGCTTTCAACGGGACGCGGGACGGCGGTAGCACCGTCGTCGATAGCGAAGATGACAAGAGTGTGGCAGCATGGCTGTTCGCCACTCCATTTGCTAAAAGTGATAACGCGGCGTTGAAAGGGCTGGGGTTTGGCATCGCCGGCACCTACGGCAACGACGAAGGCACGCCGTCGAATTTCAACACGGTGGGGCAACAAGCGTTTTATCGCTGGCGCACCGGCGTGGCGAACGACGGCACGACCTGGCGTATTGTGCCACAGGCCTACTACTTCTATGGCCCCTTCGGATTGTTGGGCGAATATGCGATTTCGTCGCAGAAGGTTCGGAGTGGTACCACTTTAGGAACGATCCAGAACCAAGCTTGGGAAGTGACCGCCTCCTACGTGCTGACTGGCGAGGATGCCACCTTTCGCGGCGTCAAACCCGCGAAGTCGGTCAGCTTCGGCGAGAAAAGAGGCTGGGGCGCGTGGCAGTTGGTGGCGCGGGTCACGGAACTGGACATCGACGACGATGCGTTCCCCACGTTTGCCAACCCGGCGACATCCGCCTCGCGTGCTCGAAGTTATGGCGGCGGCATCAACTGGTATCTGAACCAGCAGGTGCGCATCTCGGCAGACTACAACTGGACGGCCTTGAGCGGGGCGGCGTTGCGCGATGAACACGCCCTCATCACGCGCGTTCAATTTCGCTATTAACCACTTCGCTCTGAAACAACACACTTTGATGCCGGAATTGAACCGTGGACTCAGATCGGCAGAATCGCAGCGCGGACCGGCATTCAAATGGCCCTTCAAACCCATTGCATTTGTCGATTCACTGGCTAGACTTAGCGGGTATGCGCTTAACGAAACGAGGTGAGTATGCCCTCCGAGCACTCATCGACCTGGGCATCGCACGCGAAGTCGGGCGTCCGCTGCTGCAGATCGGGGAATTGGCCAGAAAGGAAAACATTCCGGTAAAATTCCTGGAGCAGATTCTGGTGGAGTTGAAGGCGGCCGGCTATCTCGACAGCAAGCGCGGCAAAAACGGCGGTTACTTTATCAAACAACCGATGGACACGATCAAAATTGGAAGTGTGGTGCGCGAGATCGAAGGGCCGCTGGCGCCGATTGCCTGCGTCAGCCAGAACTTCTACGAACGCTGTTCCTGCCCCGACGAGGCGCATTGTGGATTGCGGATGTTGATGCTCGACGTGCGCAACGCCATCGCCAATATCCTCGATGGTTACACCTTGGCCCAAACCGTCGAGGTGACGCTCCGGAAACTGCGGCGCGACAAGGCGCCGTTGCCGTTTGCAAGCAAGGGAAAGTCCGCCACATGATAAAAACATTCATTTTAGGGGCCGCGCTATTTGCCGTCACGCCCTCGGCGTCGGCGGAAAAGATCATCTTGCGTGTTGGGCATTTTCCGAACATCACCCACGCTCAAGGAGTCATCGGCCACGGATTGACGCGGCAAGGCAAAGGCTGGTTTGAAGAACGGCTAGGTCCAGAGGTGGAGGTGCAATGGTTTGTGTATAACGCCGGGCCGACGGCAATGGAGGCAATTTTTGCAAGGTCAATTGATATTACTTATGTCGGGCCGAACCCCGCAATCAACGCACACCTGAAATCGCGTGGAGACGAAATCCGGATCGTGGCTGGCGCGTGCGGCGGGGGCGCCGCTTTGGTCATTCATTTGGATGGTCCGATCAAGACGGACGCGGACTTCAAAGGCAAAAAGATCGCCACGCCGCAACTCGGCAACACCCAGGATGTCGCCGCGCGAGCGTGGTTGCAATCCAAAGGTCTCAGGATCAAGCTGACCGGCGGTGATGCGCTCGTGGTTCCCACCGCCAATCCCGATCAACTGTCCTTGTTCAAGAAAGGCGACCTTGACGCCGTCTGGACGGTTGAGCCGTGGGTCAGCCGCCTGGAGTTGGAGGCCAAAGGCAAAATTTATCTCGAGGAAAAAAGTTTGTGGCCGGACGGCAAATACGTGACCACCCATCTGGTCAGCAGCGCGAATTTTCTCCTGGAGCGGCGGGAGTTGCTCAAGAAATGGATTGCCGCCCATGTCGAGTTGACGGAGTGGATCAACAAGCATCCCGACGAAGCCAAGAAGATTTTCAATCAGGAAATCAAAACCGAAACCACCAAGGCGTTGCCACTAACGACCCTGGACAGCGCCTGGCAACGACTGGAACTGACACATGATCCCATGCGCGCCTCCTTGCTTAAATCCGCCGAGGACGCGCATCGCATCGGCTTCATCAAGGACAAGCCCGACCTGACACGCATCTACGATTTGAGGTTGCTCAACGACGTGCTCCGCGAAAAGGGATTGGCCGAAGTTAAATGAACGCAATTCAGGACGAACTCCAAAACGTGCCGCCGGAAAAACTGGTGGTGGACGGCGTGTCGAAATGGTTTCGCACCCGCCGCGCCGACGTCCACGCGCTCGACAATGTGTCGGTGAACGTGAAGGAGGGCGAGTTCGTTTGTCTGGTCGGGGCATCCGGCTGCGGCAAATCCACGTTGCTCAACATCATCGCCGGCCTCGAACAACCCGACAGCGGACACGTGCTGGCCGATGGTAAACTGGTGATCGGGCCGGGCCGCGAACGCATGATGATGTTTCAGGAATCGGCGCTGTTCCCCTGGCTCGACGTGATGGGCAATTTGATGTTCAGTCTGAAATTGAAGCCGAAGCTGAGCAACAAGGAGCGGCGTGAGGTGGCGATGTTTTATCTTCAGTTGGTCGGGCTGGAAAAATTCATGCACGCCAACATCCATGAGTTGTCCGGCGGAATGAAACAGCGCGTCGCCCTGGCCCGCGCCCTCGCGCCCAACCCGCGCGTCCTGCTCATGGACGAACCGTTCGCCGCGCTCGACGCGTTGACTCGCGAGCAGCTTTACGGTGACATCCAGCAAATCTGGGAGCAACGGCGCAAGACCATCCTGTTCGTCACCCACAACGTGCGCGAAGCTGCCTGCCTGGGCGATCGGGTCGTTCTTTTTTCCCCGCATCCGGGCCAGATCAAGGAGGAATTTTCCATCGACTTGCCGCGCCCGCGCGACATCAACAGCGTGGAGCTGGCGAAGTTCTCAACCTCCATCACCCGCGCGCTGAAATACCACTTGAAAAAATCAGCGGGAGAGGAGGTTGAATGAAACGCTGGCTGACGGCATTTCTGGTCTTCGCCTGTTTCGTCGCCTTATGGGAATGGCTGGTCCGCTCGGGCATGTGGTCGGCGGTGCTCGTGCCGTCACCAGTGGATGTGGGCAGCTACTTGGTGAAATCAATCGAGGACCGGACACTCCTTGAAGCCAGCTATGTGACGCTCAAACGCTTGTTTCTTGGATACGCGGTGGGTTTGATCGCAGGTTTACCGCTGGGACTCTTGATTGCGCGCTTCAAATTTTTCCAGGACACACTGGGCCTGCTCGCGCTGGGATTTCAAACGCTACCCAGCGTGTGTTGGGCGCCGCTGGCGTTGCTCTGGTTCGGACAGACGGAGACGGCCATGTTTTTCATCGTTATCATGGGTTCGCTTTGGTCCGTGGTGCTGGCCACGGACAACGGAGTGCGCAACGTCCCGCCGATATTTGCGCGCGCGGCGCAGACGATGGGTTCGCGCGGCTTCCACACCTGGCTCAAGGTCATCCTGCCGGCGTCCCTGCCGTTCATCGTCAGCGGCATGAAACAAGGCTGGGCATTCGCGTGGCGTTCCTTGATGGCGGCGGAAATTTACATCACGATTCTCACGGGCATGGGGTTGGGAAATTTGCTGCACTTCGGACGCGAGCTGAATGCCATGGATCAAGTCATTGGCATCATGCTCATCATCGTCGTCATCGGGCTCCTTGCCGACAAAATTCTGTTCTCTCCGGTTGAACGTTTCATGCATCGGCGCTGGGGCACGGCAAAGTAATCAATTGCACCGTTTCGCTTGATATGGATTGGGGTCGTTTCCTGCTTTCCTCGGTTAAAAATTCAAATTAGGAATTCCGGAATGAGTAAGAATTATTGGCTGGTGAAATCCGAACCGGAAGCCTACTTGTGGGCGACCTTCGTCAGGGACGGCAAGACCGCCTGGACCGGCGTCCGCAATTACCAGGCGCGCAATAATCTTCGCGCAATGACAGCCGGCGACCGCGTGCTCTTCTACCATAGCGGCGAAGCGAAGGAAATCGTCGGTCTCGGCAAAGTCGTAAAAGCGGCGTATCCCGATCCGACGGCGAAGGAGGGCGACTGGGTTTGCGTGGACCTCGCGCCGGTGAAAGCGCTCGTCAAGCCTGTGTCGCTCGTGGCCATCAAAGCCGACCAGCAGCTCAAGGAAATGGCGCTGGTGAAAAACACGCGCCTCTCGGTGCAGCCGGTGACCGGGGAACAATTCAACCGCGTGCTCGAACTTGCAGCCACGAAAATCTGACAACGACTTCCGCGCCGTCATCTTCGACATGGACGGAGTGGTCGTGGACAGCGAACCGCGTCACGAACGCGCCTTTCTCGAAGTGGTCCGCGAACTCGGCTACGGCCAGACGCACGGTGTCAGGTGGGCAGACTGGGTGGGCCGTTCGGACCATGAGCTGTGGGTGGACTTCGTTGCCAGACACAAACCTGCGCAGTCGCTCGAACAATTGCTGAAGCTGAAGCGCGACCGCGTGCTGGAAATCATCCGGCGCGAAGAACCGATCTTCGCCGGCCTGGCTGAACTCGTGGAAAAACTGTCACGCGTTTGCAAGCTGGGTCTGGCTTCCGGTTCGGAGCGACCAGTGGTTGAAGCCGTCCTGTCGCTTCAAGACCTGCGGCGCTTTTTTTCCGCCACCGTGACCGCTTCGGAAGTCAAACGTGGCAAACCGCGCCCGGAGATTTTTCTGCGCACCGCCGGGTTGCTGGGCGTTGCCCCGGCAGACTGCTGGGTCATCGAGGATTCCAAACCCGGTGTTATCGCCGCGCTCGCTGCCAATATGCGCGTCATCGCCATCACCAACACGCATCCCGCGGAGGAACTGCGGCAGGCGACGCTGGTCGTGCAGACCTACGCGAAGATAGAGCGGCTGTTGCTACGAAAATAATACCAACTTCCTTTGCTGATCGGTAAAATGGCGTCGCCGACATTTTCAGTGGATCAGCAGCAGGGAACTTTGCGTTTGCCGGCGACGAAGTAAAGCAGCGTGAGCAGGTTCTTGGAGGTCCGAAAGCCCCGGACTTTTTCATTTCGTGGCCGAAAACCGACTGTTCAATCCTTCCAAGTACGCCGTAGTCAGCCCTGCCTTCCAGTCCCCCAAGATCCCTTCCCCATGCCGCTCCACCATCTCGGCGATCTTGAGCATCGGCTGCAGCAGTTGGTGGCCGGCTTTGGCGGCAGCGGTTTTGACCCAGGCGCGCCATCTGACAAAATCCTTCCGGGCCTGTTTCACGGCGGGCAGTTGGTAAAGATCTTGCAGAATCAGCCGCATCTGACACGCCCTCACCGTCAGCGGGTGTTGCCAGTCCATCTGTTCCAACCGAGCCAACTCCTGCTCGCTGTGCCGCTGCGGATTCTTGGGAAAGACCCACTGACTGCGGGCTAACTGGGTCCGCTTCTGCTCATCTTGCTGCGCCTCCAGCCGCCGCACCGCCTCTACCCCTTCGTTGGCGGCTTATCTGCGACGGGCTTTGGTACTGACTGAGACTCTTCGCTCGCTTACTTGTACTTGATCACTGTTCCCGTAACTTTGGTGCTGTAACCATCCAGCACATACGCCCAAAACCAGTTTTCGGTGATTACCGGATCAATCAGGGCGTCACCTTGCTTGCTCGCAACCGCCGCATCGTAAGCCCGCACAAATCGTTCATTCTGTCCGATGGGGATAAATCCGAACAGCATCAGACCTGTCGCTTCACCCTGGCCTTCGCCCAGAGTTTCATAGTTGGTTTTGGTTACGGTCGGAATTTTCAGCGGTTGCGACGCGCAACCGACGGCTAGAAGGCTTAACAATCCGAGTGACAGTATGGGTTTTATTTTTTTCATGGGATTTTATGTTTGTTGTTGGTCTCTCAATTTGTCCGTGTTCTATCGAGGTGTGGCCTGCAATCTTTCGATCAACGACCGTTTATCAATCACGGCAGTCGAAGTTGTATAATTTTTGGTGGACTGGGAATCCTGCGTGAGGCGCTCCCCCGATGCAGGTGGAGCGGCGGAAAGAGGCTCGGGCCGGGCCGTAGCGTTCGGATAGCCAAACAACTGGGCCGTTGCGTAGCTCTTTTTTAGCGAAATCGAAACAGGAATGGCGCTGGAAACCATTCCCAGGCCGAAATCCTGTCCGTAGTAGTCGGTGTCGCCGACCACACCGCCCAGTAAGGTGAACTTGGTGACGTAATTCACCTGGCCAGCCACGAACGGAGTGCAATTCAAAGCTCCTTTGATGTTGATCGACTTCAGCGTCGCACCGTCCGCCAAAATATAAATGTCCGTATAAGTCCCCCAAGCGAGATACGCATTGGGGCCAACAATAATGTTCAGGCTCCCGCCGCTCTGACTGACCGCGACCGTCAACGTGCCATCGTTGGGGTCATAATAGGCATTTGCGCCATCACCTGAATAGGACACACTGATCCCATCGATGACGGTCTTGAACCCCGCCTCACTGCGGCTGGCAAAGGCCAGCATTAAACTAACGATTACCACTGCCAGCCACAGACCTTTGGTTCCAGTTGATAGGGGTTTTGTTTTCATAGGTACTTAGTATGGGGTTATTGTGATCGTGAAGGGCGTTCCATACTGATCCAGACCCTTCAATTTACCTGTTCCTTTTATGGGGTTTGCCTTTCCCGACAGACTTGAAATCAGAGTTCCCTGTGCGCCATAGTCACTTATCGCATAGCCGTTGACGCGATTTCGTGACGAAATTATCAACGCGCCGTAGATGTCAAAACCGAGCGAAGCATAACCCCATATATCGAAGACGCCGGGATAACTTCCCGGAGTCAGATCGTAAACTTCTGTGAACGTTTGCCCCTGCTCCTTAACGTAGCCGATGTAGTGCCCACTGAGATTTGGCAACGCGACCGCTGGTGTGCCTTTGATTCTAAAACTTCCATTTGCGGTTACGGCACTGCCTTGCAATTTGCGTCCACTCTTGGCGGTGGCAATAAAGCTACCAATTTCACTTTGTCCGTCTTGCTGATCTGTGAACCAACCAACTATTCGGCCCGCGCCGTCAAACGCCCACGCTCCCGAAATAGTGAACAGCCCAAAAGAGTTTGCTGTTATGGCATAACCACTGAGGGTTGAATCAGGCGAAAACGTAAGGAAACCAATGCCTTTGGCATTGCCGCCTATCGCCATTTCCCATGTTCCAACAGGAGAATTTGGACTTGGAACCGGTGGACCCAGATTCAACTCGTAAACGTAAAGTGAATTAACCTCTGAATCTGATAACGCCCGATTGTAAATACGCACGTTGTCATAAGTCGCTGACATTCGAGCCGAGGAAGAGCCGGGTTGCCACAGATGGCGTCCCAACGCAGCGAAGGGAGCAGGGAAAATGTTGTTGAGGAAAATATTCGTCTCATAGATTTTGCTCCCGTTGAAATAGCACGCGAACCTACCGGGTGCGGAGACGAGAAGCAGGTGTTTCCCAGCAATAGCGTAATTCGACATATTAATCGTCTGGTCGAATGTTGCGTAGTTAACCGTGTCGTTAATTTCAAAACTCACACGGGCCGGATTCCCATTCAGCAGAAAGATTTGACAGTGGGGATAGGATGATTGGTCGCTCTGAAAAGTAATGTAGGCTTCGGCACCAACAGGCTCGAATCCGATAACCTCGTCTTTCACCCAGAGGCTCACCGAATAACCGGAATTCATATAGCTGCCAAATGCCGGCAGCATCACGTAGCCGCCGCCTGAATAGTACTGTGAGGAGTCGCCGATGATTCTCAGCGCCCCGCCGGACAGCCCGTTCGCCAAATATTGGTAATTGCCCGCTGGCGTTGCGTTGTTGCCATTTCCACTGGCGTCATTCGCGTTCCCGTTGAAGGGATAGTAAGCGACCAAACCGTTAGTGAATTGATCTTGGGAGCGGACATCGAACACGGCTGAAAAGCACACCGCCAGAATAAAGAGGCATTTCGATTTCATGATGAATTGTTGTCCCCGGGCGTTATTTGGTAAGATGTGTTCATTGACCAATTTCCCTGATTCGGAAAAAGCGCTGGCCATTCAGCACATCCACGTCCTGATACATGACGGAGTTGGTGGCGATGAACGGTGAGCCGTAGTCCGTCCAAGTAATCAAATTAGTGGAGGCTTCAAGCTGATTGGTTTTGCCCAATGCGACAAACATATTTAATTGGATGGTCTTTACCGCGACAGTCAAATACGGAAGTTCGTTTAACTCGTAAAAGTAAAGTTGCTGGACTTCTTGCTGTGAAAGCGCCCGGTTGTAAATACGCACATCATCAATTGATCCCTTGAAAAAGTCGCGGAACGTCCCTCCATCGTTTAGCGTCTCAGCCCCGATCCAAAGATGACTATTCTGTGTGTTCAAAGGGCCGATTGCGTTCGTTTCTGACCCTCCGTTCGCATAAAGTCGGATGTTGGAGCCATCGTATGTGAGCGCTACAAATGACCACTGATTGGTCGGAGTTATTAAGCTCGATGCGTAGTCCTGACAACCGCCCCAAAAACCAAGGTTGTTATAGTTTGGAGTCCCGCCTAGATACTTGCTGAACGAGATTCCAAACATCAAGCCCGTGCAATCGCCGTTTCCATAATCAATAACTCCGTTGACGGGATGACCGTCACTGTCAGGTTTAATCCAAGCCACGATTGATCTTGGAGAGTTTCCCAAGGGTATAGACGCAACCGAAGCGCTTATCCTGTCACCCGCTCCATTGAAATGAAACGCTTTGTTTGTCATCCCGAACCTGTCTGCGGTTAAAACCGCCCCGGTGACAGTCCCATTGTTGCCATTCCCACTCTCATCATTCGCATCGCCGTTGAACGGATAATAGGCCACTAAACCGTTGGTGAACGGGTCTTGTGCTGGGTGAACAATCGAGACATAATCCAAGTCCAGTCGGTGTAAAAGTCTTTCTGTAAATTGTCTTTCTTCTCTCCGCCTCCACCCCTCCGGGGTGAGGCGGAGCGAAGGCGAGCGTAGCGAGCCGAGCGCAGCCGAACCCCGGAGGGGTGGAGGCGCCCCCCGCGCGAAAAAC
>JACQFP010000070.1 GCA_016200005.1 Verrucomicrobiota bacterium
CCGTCGGGGTTGGTTGAGCAACGGGTAGGGTTTGGGCCGCCGTTTGACGGCGCGCGGTTCGGTGCGCTGGGGCCGTTTGCGGACCAAATCCTGCACCAGGTTCGACAACAAGTCCTCCCAGAGTTGGCGGCGCATTTTCCGAAAAGGTGTCAGTCCCGGCCATTGTAGAAATGGCTTGACGCTTTAGACCCGACGGAGAGACTTGGCGCATGGCGCGCAAGCTGAGAGTGCAATATCCGGGAGCGATCTATCATGTGATGAACCGGGGCGACCGGCGGGAGCCGATTTTTAAGGACGATGCGGATCGGCAGCGTTTTTTGGAAACCTTGGGGGAGGCGTGTGGGAAGACCGGCTGGCAAGTACATGCCTATTGTTTGATGTGGAACCATTTTCATCTGGTGGTGGAAACCCCGCAGGCGAACCTGGTGGCCGGGATGAAATGGTTTTTGGGCGTCTATACTTCCCGGTTCAACCGGCGGCACAAGCTCTTTGGTCATCTGTTCAGCGGTCGCTACAAATCCCTGATCGTGGATGGAAGTAGCGACGGATATTTGCGAACCGTTTGTGATTACGTTCACCTGAATCCGGTACGAGCCAGTTTGCTCCCGCCCGCAGCGCCGCTGGAACAGTATCGGTGGAGCAGTTATCCTGAGTATTTGAAGCGCCCGGGCCAACGCTTGGGTTGGCTGCGGGTGGAGCGAGTGTTAGGTGAACTGGGAATCCAGCGCGATGACGCGGCCGGCCGCAAACGGTTTGCCGCGGCGATGGAAGAACGGCGTGGGAAAGACCAGCCGGGGGAATGGAAGGCGGTGCGGCGCGGCTGGTTTTTAGGCAGCGGGCCGGTGAAGGAACAACTCCTGGAGCGGATGGGTGGCGTCATGGGAACCCATCATGGCGGGGAGGAAAGGCACGCAACGAATGAGCAAAAGGCGGAACGTTTGGTGTTGGCGGAGTTGCGCAAACGGCGGTGGACGGAACAGGATTTGGCCGGGCGCCGCAAAACGGACCCGGTCAAGGTCAAGCTGGCGGCGCGCTTGCGAACGGAGAGCGTGATGACGATGGATTGGATTGCCCAACGCTTGCAAATGGGTTGTCGGCATACGGTGGCCAATTGTTTGAAAAGGTGAGCGCAAATTCTACAATAGCCGGGACTGACACCTTTTTGACACCTTTTCTACAATAGCCGGGACTGACACCTTTTGGGACTGACACCTTTTCCTTTTTGTTGGGTTGTCTATCAACACGTGGATTCGAACTATGAAAAAGCAATTTGAATATGCGGGCGTGGTATTGTCTGGGGGCTTGGCGACCGTTGCGCTTATAACCGGCTGTGGCAGGTCGTCTCCACCACCCGCTGAACTGCGGGTGGCCGGGCCAATTGTTGCCAGTGACACCGCGGTGGCGCTTGACCTCTATCGAGCGCTCGGCCGCACCAATGCCAACCTCATCTTTTCGCCATACGGCATTTCCTCGGCGCTGGGGATGCTTTACGCGGGAGCTGGCGGGCAAACCCGCGCGGAGATAGCCCAGGCTCTACGCTACCCTGTGCCGCGAGAGGATGTCCACCGGGCTTACGCTGTTCTGGCGTCGCGCTTGGCGGGCTGCCAGTCCGCGAACCGGGTGAGGCTTACCGCAGTCAACTCATTGTGGTGTCAGAAAGACTACGCGTTTGCGGATGGTTTTCTAAACACCGTCCGCGATGGCTACCGGGCCGACGCGCGCCTAGTTGACTTCAAGAACCAGCCCGAGGCCGCATTTGCCCAAGTCAATGCTTGGCTTGCGCAGAAATCGGGCAAGCGCAGCACGCCCATTTCCGTGCCGCAGGAATCAGACACCCGCCTTATGATATGCAGCGTGGTGGATTTCAAGGCAACTTGGGCAACACGCTTTGATGCCAAGGCCACTCACTCCGAGCCTTTCTATGTCACACCGGACCGGACGGTGCCGGTTCCGATGATGTACCAACAAGCTTCCCACTGGAAATGCGTTTACACGGATGGCTTGAGTTTGCTGGAACTGCCTTATGCAGGCAACCAGCTATCCATGGTCATATTGTTGCCTGACATCCTCAAGGTGATCGCGGACTTCGAGAGCGAGTTGAGCGCGACCAACCTGCACCGCTGGTTGGCGGCGCTTGACGCTGTTGCGCCGGAAGAATACGCGGTATTCTTGCCACGCTTTAAGGCCAGGCAATGCTTTGATCTGAAAGAGGCGCTGACGGCGCTAGGAGTGCGTTCGCTCTTTAGTGTCGCCGAAGCTGACCTGTCAGGCATGACCGGCAGGCGTGATCTCTATGTTTCCGATGCCATTCAGGAAGCGTTTATCGAAGTTGACGAGTCGGGAACGAAGGCGGGCGCCACGACCCATGTGCGCGCAGAAGGCAAGGCAAAGGGGGACGTCTTCAGAGCAAACCATCCTTTCCTGTTCTTGATTCGGGAGAATCAAACGGGCTGCATCTTGTTCCTTGGCAGAGTTGTTGACCCGTCTGCGTGACTAACTAACCCGTACAAATGAAACGAGGCATTCTTGTATTCGTCAGTATTCTTGCCGTGGCTGCGATCTCAGTTCTGGGACTTGAGCGGACAAATGTCCAAGCGACCAATGAGCAGAAGTTGAGCATCACGGAGAAATTCCAAACTTTGATGGCCACGCCCCCTGCGTATCGGGTGGAAGCCTTGTCTTTGGTGGTTGCGGAGGCAAATCGCGTTGCAGAGCAACTCCATCTGCCAGAGAAACTGCCAATCACGCGGGAGAATTTGTTGGCTGCCTATGTTTCGCCGCCTAGCATGTCTCAATACATCGGCGCCATTGGGAACATAACCACGAGCAATTACGTTTACTACGTGTCAGTTGGGAGGAAGTTCTCTTTTCTGACTCGCACGCACCTGGCTGAGGAATATGCGCAATTGAAGTCGCAGTATCTTTGGCCCGTGGGCCGAATGGACACGAACGCTGCTTACGCAGTGGCGACACAACTTCTCGCTGCGGTCTCCATGGATGTCAAAGCGCTAAACCGTGATTGTGGCGTTCGCATCGCTGCGTTTACTCCGGAAGGCAAAACGGGGGCGCACTTTGTCCCCGTCTATTGGGTCGATTGGGTCAAGGGAAATGGGGGCGAAGGCAGCGTAGCATCCATCGAATTGCTTCTGCCCACCAAGACGGTTCGGCAGTTGCATGTCACGGAGTCGGAGTACATCCTCAGAAGGCCTTTGGAAATTTTGGATCTTGATAAACTGCTGTCACAAACGAACACCCCCGCTACAAGATAGATATGCTTGTCTCCCTCGTGCCGACCGAGCAGCGCAAGCCCAGGCGTGCAAAGTAAGTTGTGCAATGTAGCGCCCAATCCCTTGCTGTTTCGACAGTGCAGCTTTCACCATCGTGTTGCTGGATGGTGCCACCGCCTTCTCGCAATCACAGACTGGTCTTTCGCCCTTTCGCCTGTCAAGATGAGGCGTGACTTCGGCAACTCGCAAGCGGTGGTTCAAGATTTTGATCCGGCTGCTGGTGTGGCCATTGTTGATTTGTTTTGTGTTGCGCTGGTTCGAACATCATCAAGTGTATCAGCCCTTCGCCACGCTGGAGGCGAACGCGGACGAGTTGGGGCGCCCCTTTGAAGACGTGCATTTTACGGCGAGCGACGGCGTCAAGCTTCACGCCTGGTTTTTTCCCGCGAACACAAACTCGCGCTGGGCGGGGCTGGCCATGCTGATTTGCCATGGCAACGCGGGCAACATCAGTCATCGCCTGGGCCTTTGCGAAGCCTTGTTGGAAACCGGCGTCAACGTTTTCGTCTTTGATTATCGTGGTTACGGACGAAGCGAAGGCACGCCAGGCGAGGAAGGAACTTACCGCGATGCCCAGGCGGCGTATCAATGGCTGCGAAAAAAAGGGTTCGCGGGCGCGAACATCGTTGCCTTTGGCGAATCGCTGGGCGGCGGAGTGATCAGCGAACTGGCGTTACGCGAGAAGTTGGGTGGCTTGGTGTTGCACAGCACGTACACGAGCATTCCAGATATTGGGGCGGATTTGTTTCCGTGGCTGCCGGTGCGCTGGATCAACACCATCAAATACGACACGCGCAGCAAACTCCCGAGCTTGAAGCTGCCTGTGATGGTCATGCACAGCCGCGCTGACACGCTGATTCCGTACCGCCACGCGGAAAGGAATTTTGCCGCCGCGAATGAGCCGAAGACGTTCTGGGAACTCAAGGGCGACCATAACGACTATCTCGAAGCCGGCCGTGAGCATTTCCTTGAAGGGATGGAAAAATTCCTGTCATCCCTCGACCGTGCGGCGGCGCACAATTCGCCGTCTCCGGGAAATGGGCCGCGGGAGTTGAAGAATTGAAGTCTTATGCGCTACGCCGTCATGCAAAAAAGTCTGGAGCCGCCCACCGCCGAGCAACTTCAACGGGCGTTTAGCAGAGTGAACGGACTCACTGCGGCGGATGCACATATTCTCGGCAAGGATGCCTTTGGCATTTTGGTCAAAAACTTTTCCGACGAAAGTGCCGCTGCGTTGCAATCCGCGCTGGCCGCTGAATGTGTTGAAACCGAGATCGCGCCGGAAACCGCTTTGCCCACGCTGCCGCCGGCCAAATTTGTGATGCGCGCGGAGTGTGGGCCGGACGCCTTGATGATTTACGATCCGGCAGGTCACACATTCCCGGTCGAGTGGCCCTACGTGATGTTGGTCGCGGCGGGATGTGTCCGATTGGATGAATTCAAGCAGGTCAGAAAGGAGCGCATGGTTCCGCGGCAAGGAGTCTGGAGTGAATATGGCGAGCAATACGAAAAAGTTGTCGAGTATGAATCCAAGGAGCAGCTGAATGATCACCTGCTTGTAGAGATCGTCCTCAGCCGCGCCGTGCTGCGCTACAGCATCACGGCCGATAGATTTAATTTCGATTATCTGGGTGAGCGCCGGAGCACGAACCTGCCGGAGAATTTTGCCTTGCTGGTTCAAGATTTGGTGAAGGGCGCGCCGCATGCGGCGGTGAATCGCGGCGCTTATTACCTGCGGGAGAAATCCGACCAAATCTTTTCTTATCCGAGCCGGAACGCATTCGTTGAGGAAATCACCTGGCTGCTGTGGCAACTGGCAAAAACCCGCCCGGCATAATTCAGCCACGGCTGAATTCAACCCGGCGGCCAGCTCATTGGCCGCCCACCCAAAATGTGCAAGTGAAGGTGCGGCACCGCTTCGCCGGCGTGGGGGCCGTTGTTGAACACGAGCCGATACCCGGATTCCTTCAGTCCCAGTTGGGCGGCGACCTCGGCAGCTTTGAGCAGCAAATGGCCAAGCACCTGATGATCTTCCGGCTTGGCCTCGGCGATTCGCGCGATCGGTTTCTTCGGGACAATCAGGACGTGCGTGGGCGCTTGCGGTTTGATGTCGCGAAAGGCGAGCACGAGGTCATCTTCATAGACAATCGTGGCCGGGATTTCGCGGGCGACGATTTTTTCAAACAGGGTTTTGCTCATGGCCGAAAGGTGCGATTCACTTTACGATGAGGGCACATTTCGTGCCGAGATAGTCAGTGCGTAAGCACGTGCGCAAAAAATCCACGATCTGTTCCTCCAGAATTTGGCAGCGACTGCTCCAGCGCCGCGCGCCGACGAGTTGCTTCACACAACTCCGCAGCCCGTGAAAGTTCAGCAACTGGGGCGATTGCCGGAGTTGGTTGTGAAGTTCCTCGCGCAGGCGCGGAAAGAAAATCAATTCGAAGCCTTTTCCCGAATCACTCGCGAGCTGCCGCAAATCGGCTGCGGCGACGCGCGCCACCGGGTTTGCCGATTCCGACGGGATGACAGAAAGACCGAAGCCGCGCAGCACCCGTTCCAACGCCAGGGAAAACTCACCGACGGTGACAGAGTCGCGCCCCAATTCCTGCTTGAAGTAATGCAGAACGGCGGTGGCCGCGTGTTCAACAAATTCCCGGTCCAACAATGCGGCACTCTCACCCATCAACTCGATGGAAACGAGTTTGGCCGAACAGGGAATACTTTCGCCGTTGTTCAATTCGAACATCAGATAATCGTGAGCGAGTTGAATCATGATTCTTTCTCCAGTTTTTTGACTTCCTGCACGAAGTCGGTGGCTTCCTGAAAGCGCCGATACACGCTGGCGAACCGGACATAGGCCACGTCATCGATCTCGCGCAAACCTTCCATCACCAGCTTGCCGATTTCCTCGCCGGGAACCTCGCGCTCATGCTTGTCGGTGATGCGATCGACGATGGATTCGACGAGGTCTTCGATGACCTTGGGGCTGATGGGCCGTTTCTGGCAGGCCTTTTTCAAACCCGCGAGCAACTTTTCCTTCGAGAACTCCTCACGCCGGCCATCGCGTTTGACGACCATGAGGCCTTGGTGCTCAATTTCTTCATAGGTGGTGAACCGATGCCCGCACTTGATGCACTCCCGGCGGCGGCGAATGGTTGCGCCCTCGCGCGAGCCGCGCGAATCAATCACTTTGTCGTCCTGACATCCGCATTTGGGGCAACGCATAATAAGCAATTTGCTACTGCGCAATGTGGCATGCATTTGTTAGCACACCAAATATTGTGGCGTCAAGCGAAGTATTAAAAGAACACGGATTCCGCCAGGTGGTGCTGGATGGGGCATTGAGGATCGGCGGATTGATCTTGAGGGGAGGAGTTCCGCGGTTGCGTTGCGCGAGCGACTCCAGCCCTGACCCCCAAGGACACCTCCACCGTAATGCCGGCCACAACTCGGACGCAAACCAGTCACACCGACAGAATCGCACGTCGAGACAATCGCATCCCAAGTTTCCGAACCGATGCCGAAAGCAACCAGCCGCGCTGCGTTTGCCGCCGCCGAGCCAGCGGATGGACTGCTTGAACCTTGCTTGAGAATTACATGGATTGCGCTCATTCCGCCAAACCAGATGTCGTCTCACGCCAGTTCGTCCGGGTTTGCCGGCAACCAGACCCTGCCCCGTGAACTCAATCTGAGATTTTTCCGCGCCGACTCAAACTTCAGCCCCACGGGAATCGGATTGAACAAAATCGCGGACCGGAGGTGGTTCGGGAGCGGGACTTTGCGAATGCGTTCGGATTGATCCAACTGCTCCTTCAAATCCGGCCGACTCAAATCGATCCTGGCTTCCGAAAAGCTCAGGCCGATGAGTATCTCAACATTGAGGACCGCTGCGCGTGATGGGATTGCTGTTGGTCTGGCCTTGGGCGATCAGTTCGAACGATAAACAACTCGCGAGGTGAAACAATTTGAGGTGACGCTTGAATCGAACATTGGCCCACAACATAAACCGAGTGCAAACGGGATTCTGGATTGGGACAATCTGGAGCTTGAACTGACTTATTCAGTTTTCAATCGATGGTCTTCATGCTGAAATACGACCACGTGTATGAAGCAACGCTGTCATTGGGCCACCACCGAACTGGCCATCCGCTATCACGATGAGGATTGGGGCGTGCCTGTCCACGATGACCGGCTGACCTTCGAGTTTCTCGTGCTCGAAGGCGCGCAGGCCGGGCTGAGTTGGAACACCATCCTCCTGAAACGCGCGCGTTACCGCGAAGTATTCGACAACTTCGATCCGGCAGTTGTGGCGCGCTATGATCAACGCAAGGTGAAACAACTCCTGGCCGACCCCGGCATCATCCGCAACCGCCTCAAAATCGCTTCGGCGATTCACAACGCCAAGCGCTTCCTCGCCGTGCAGGAGGAGTTCGGCAGTTTCGACGCCTACATCTGGCGGTTCGTTGATGGCCGCCCGAAAGTCAACCACTGGCGAACCTCGAAACAGATTCCTGCTCGCACGCCGGAGTCCGACGCGCTGAGCAAGGATTTGATCCAGCGCGGTTTCAAGTTTGTCGGCTCGACGATTTGTTATGCGCACATGCAGGCGACCGGCATGGTGAACGATCATCTCGTGAGTTGCTTTCGCCATCGGGAAGTCGGCCGCTGACCTCAAGGAGACATGAGACTCAAATATCTCTCGCTAAACGACCCGCTCTATCGCTACGTCTGCCGATCCCGCAGTCACGCCGACGATCCGGTTCTGGACGCCTTGCGCGCGCAGACCGAGGCGTTGGGCGACGTTGCCAAAATGCAAATCAGCCGCGAGCAAGGCAGTTTCATGACCCTGCTGGTCGCCGCCATCGGCGCCAAGTCTGCCATCGAGGTTGGCACCTTCACCGGTTACAGTTCCATCTGCATCGCGCGCGGGTTGCCGAAGACGGGTCGGTTGCTGTGTCTGGACGCCAACTCAGAATGGACGGCCATCGCGCGAAAGTTTTGGAAGCTGGCAGGAGTGGAAAAGAAAATCGAACTTCGGCTGGGCGACGCCATATCAACTTTAAGGAAGCTCAAGCCGCGCGTGAAGTTTGACTTCGCCTTCATCGACGCGGACAAGACTGCATACGACACCTATTACGAATTGATTCTGCCGCGCGTCAAACCAAACGGTCTGATCCTGTTCGACAACATGCTCTGGGGTGGACACCTGGGCCGTGGCCGCGTGAAAAACGCTTCCGGTCGCACCATCGACGAGTTGAACCACAAACTGGCGAACGATCCGCGCGTTGAGTCAGTGCTGCTGCCGGTGGCCGACGGTATTCAACTGTCTCGAAAGCGGTGACGTCATCGCAGATTCGGTTTCAGGTGCACAATCGTTGCGCCCCAACCGCCAAAATGTTCACTCGCGAGCGCGTAAGAAATCACTGCCGGATGTTTCGAAAGAACGGAGTGAACCGTTCGTCGCAAATTGCCGATCCCTTTGCCATGAATGATTCGCACCCGCAGGATGCCGCGCGCCTGACACGCTGCCAGATAATCCAGCACCAGGTCCTTCACCTCGCGCGGTTTGAACGTGTGCAAATCGAGCACACCATCGATGGGCAGTTCAATCGGCTCGTCCATGCGGGCGCCATGATCGGTTGGCTTTGAGGAAAGGGAAGAATTGATTTAGGTAGAAAGCATTTTATACTCAGCCATCAACCTAAACATCCGACAAGCCAGACCATCCGATGTTGCCGTCATTGCCGATTTCAATGCGCGGCTGGCGCAGGAGACGGAACATCGCCAGCTCGATGTCGCACGACTTGCGCAAGGCGTCGGTGCGCTGTTGAGCGATCCGGTGAAAGGCACGTATTTCGTGGCCGAGATGGACGGCGAGGTTGTCGGCCAGTTGCTCATCACTTACGAATGGAGCGACTGGCGGAACGGACATTTCTGGTGGATTCAAAGCGTGTATGTGAAGGAAGCATTGCGCAGTCGTGGAATTTTCCGCGCGCTGTTCGCGCACGTGCAGAAGCTGGCGAAAGCGCGCAAGGACGTTTGCGGGCTTCGCCTTTACATGGACGCCCACAATGCAACCGCCCGGAAAACATACGAGCGGTTGGGCCTCAAACAGACGAACTACGAACTGTTCGAGCTGGAATTTGTGCTCACCAAGTGAAAGGAAGAATATGAAACGATCATTCCCAATGTCGCTTTGTCTGCTTTCGGCGTCGCTCGTGCCCTTGGCCGCGAACGCGCAAGCCGTTACCGCATTGCGCGATTTGGTCCAGACGCGTGTCAAGCAGGAGTACCCCAGCCTCTTCGACCTCTACAAACATCTGCACGCGCATCCGGAACTTTCTTTTCACGAAGAAAAGACTTCCGAGCGGATCGCGCAAGAACTCAAGCAGGCCGGCTTTGAAGTCACCACACACGTCGGCGGCTATGGCGTGGTTGGCGTGCTGCGTAATGGTGACGGCCCGACCATTCTGGTGCGCACGGACATGGACGCGTTGCCCGTCAAGGAGCAGACCGCCCTGCCCTACGCAAGCGCCGTCACCGCCAAGAACGAACAAGGCAATGACGTCCCGGTCATGCACGCCTGCGGTCACGACGCGAACATGACGTGCTTCATCGGCACGGTGCGCACCTTGGCGCAAATCAAGGAGCATTGGCGCGGCACGCTGGTGATGATCGGCCAACCGGCCGAGGAACGCGGCGGCGGCGCGCGCAAGCTGTTGGCCGATGGTCTGTTCAAGCGGTTTCCGCGACCGGATTTCTGTCTCGCACTGCATGACGAAGCGGAACTGCCAGCCGGCAGCATCGGCTTCACGCCGGGTTACGCCATGGCCAACGTCGATTCAGTGGACGTGACCATCCGCGGCGTCGGCGGTCACGGTGCCTACCCGCACACCACGAAAGACCCGGTCGTGCTCGCAGCGGAAACCGTGCTCGCGCTCCAAACCATCGTGAGCCGTGAAATCCAACCCGGTGAACCGGCGGTGGTCACGGTGGGTTCGATTCATGGCGGCACCAAACACAACATTATTCCTGACGAAGTGCGGCTCCAATTGACCGTGCGTTCCTACACCGACGAAGTCCGCAAGCAGACCCTTGACGCCATCAAGCGCATCACGCGCGGTCTGGCCATCGCTGCCGGAATGCCGGAAGACCGGCTGCCAGTGGTTCAACTCGGCGACGATTTCACGCCCGCCACTTACAATGATCCAGCGTTGACGGGGCGGGTGGTCGGTGTGTTTCGGTCCTGGCTTGGGAAGGAGCACGTCATTCAACGGAAACCGGTGATGGGTGGCGAGGACTTCGGCGAATACGGTCGCACTGAACACAAAATTCCCATCTGCATGTTTTTCGTGGGTGGGGTGAATCCCGACGCGGTCAAAGAACACGAACAAGCCGGCAAGCCGCTCCCTTCCCTTCACTCGCCGCTGTGGGCGCCGTTTCCCGAACCGACGATCAAAACCGGCATCACGGCCATGACGGTGGCGGTTTTGGAATTGGCCGCCAAGCGATGAGTCGAAGAAGTTTCAGCGGTGTTGGGAAATCGAAACCAACCAAAATGAGAAGTCACTGAACTCCAGCCGTCGCCTCACCGGCCGCCTGCGTGGTTTGAGCGGCTTGCGCGGCTTCCACTGACGCGTAGTAAAGACCGAGATTGTGTTGGGCGGTTTTATCGCCTTGCTGCGCGGCCTTGCAAAACCACTTGAGCGCCTCGGAGAGACTCTGCGGCACACCGCGCCCGGTTTCGTAACAAAGTCCCAGGTTGCATTGCGCGGGCGCGCAGCCCTGTTCCGCCGCCGCGTGATACCATTTAGCGGCCTCGGCAAAATCCTGCGGCACGACCTGGCCCGTTTCGTAATAGACGCCCACGTTGAATTGGGCCTGTGGTTCGCCCTGCTCGGCGGCGGCGAGATACCATTTGAATGCCTCCGCGTAATTCTGCGAAACGCCCTGCCCGGTCTCGTAACAGACTCCCAAATTAAACTGCGCCGCCGCATCGCCCTGCTCCGCCGCTTCCCGAAACCATTTGGCCGCCAGTCCGTGTTCCTGTGGGACGCCGTGTCCGATCTGATAACAAACTCCCAGGTGACATTGCGCCAGTTCGTTCCCCTGGTCGGCGGCCCGGCGAAACCACAGCACCGCAGTTTCGTAATCCTGCGGAACGTGCTGCCCGTTTTCATAACAGATGGCCAGATAACACTGGGCATCGGCGTCGCCTTCTTCAGCAGCCTGTTTGATTTCCTCAAACGTTTGCGGTATTTGATGCTTCTTTCGCATTTGAACGCGCAGCCGGCCGATCAGTCCTGAATAATTAAAATCAACAAGCACACAACCTGTAACGCAGCGGCGCTCGTTGGGTTACGCCAACAGCATAAGGATGGCGGCCTTAAAATCAAGTTGCGTTTTGCTTCACCCTCAGCCCCGGTTTGCCAGCAGCCACCTCTGCAATTGAAAGCTTGGCCGCCCCGCCAATCTTGGATATATCCAATCCAGTTGATTTTAAGCCCGGAACAAACATGTCCCTGTCTGCAACCCTGCCCCATGAAACGTGCTGAACTCGCAGCCGTCACCCTCCTGCTGATGGCAATGATCGCGAAGCCGACCGCCGGCGGAGTGCAATCAGTTGAAGCGCCAACGGACGCGGGAGGCGCGCCCAGCCAGGAAATCTTCGCCCTCACCTTGAATGATTCACGCACCACTCCCAGTTGGATTCTGAACCGCGCCCAGTGCCGCGTCGTGACCGTCGAAAAGCAACGCTGCCTGCAGATCGAGTCGGACACGGACGCCTACTCCAAAGTCGAATGGCACATTCAATTCTGTGAATTGACTCCGCTGGCCGGTCAGAGCGTGGTGCTGGAGATTGAATTCCTCGACCAGGGGGCGGGTGTAATCGAGCCGAGATTACTGATCGCGCCCGGCGTTTCCGAGCCCGCGCTTCAGCCCGCCCGAAAAAGTTCCTACACCCGTCTGAACACACTCCAGTTGCGCCGGGGCTGGTTCGAATTTCAAATTCCGACGCAGAGCAACCTCGCTCCTGGCAAATCTGAACTCCGCATCACTGGCCTCCAACACTTGAAAGGCATCCGCCTGTTGCCGCAGCAATCCGAAGCCGCGTGGAACGCCATGAGGTCCTCCGTGCCGAAGGATGTTCGGCCCATGGTCAAGCTAAAGAAACCGATGGAACTTGTCACCACCGCCGGCGTGGACGTGCTGGGCGACATGTCCGCCTTGTCGGCTTCACTCGACGCCCTCAACGATCTCGCACCACTGGCCCGCGTGCTCGGTTTCACTTCCATCGAAAGTTACGTGACGTGGAAACGTCTGGAGCCGCGTCGCGAAGGCGAATTTGATTTCAGTTTTTACGACGCGATCGTGAAGCGGCTCGCGGAATACAAATTGAAATGGTTTCCACTGCTCATCGTCGGCTCCGGCTACGCGTTGCCGGATTGGTTTTTGGAGAGCAAGGAGTACGTCGGCTTCGTTTGCCTGGAGCACGGCCTGACGAATTCCATCCAAAGCATCTGGAGTCCGTATCAACGCCGTCACGTCACACGATTTCTCCAGGCCTTCGGCCAACACTACGAGCCGATGGGCGTGTTGGAAGGCGTGCGGCTAGGCCCGAGCGGCAATTACGGCGAGTCCCAATATCCCGCCAGTGGAAGCTGGGGCGCGAAGAATGAAAAGATGCACATTCACGTCGGCTGGTGGGCGGGCGACACTTACGGGCGCGAGGATTTTCGGCGTTCAATGCAGAAACAATACAAAACGGTGGACGCGCTGAACCAGGCTTGGGAATCAAACTTCCATTCATTCGATGAAATCAACCCGGTGCTGCCCATCACAATCATTTCCCGCCGGCAGCGGGTGGACTTTGCCGCGTGGTACACGGACTCCATGTCCGCGTGGTGCGAATGGTGGGCGCGCGAAGCACGGCGCGCCATGCCCAAGACGCGCATCTACCAATCCGCCGGCGGCTGGGGTTTTCGTGAGGCAGGCACGGATTACTCGGCGCAGACCAAAGCCATGAAAGACATCAACGGCGGTGTCCGGCTCACGAATGAAACGGACAGTTACGAGCAAAACTTTTACGCCACGCATCTTGCGGCCACGGCGGCGCGACTCTACGGCGCGAGTCTAGGCTATGAACCGGCTGGTTCGCACACGGCGCGGGGCACGGTCGCTCGCATTTTCAACACCACCGCCACCAAGGGCGATCACCTCTTCACCTATCACGGCAACGTGTTCAACCACCAACTGGCCATCGCCAAGTGGTTGAAATACCTGCCCGTGCTGGACAGCCGCCAGAACACGATCATCGATGTGGCGGTGTATTATCCCGAAACAGAAAACCAGTTGAGCGACGCGCCGTTTCGTTATCTCTACGCGTGGGGCTTCAATCCGATCGCGCGCGAAATCCGCCGGGTCGTGGACGTGGATTATCTGGACGAGCGGCTGATCCGTGACGGTTTCTTGGACCGCTACAAAGTCCTCGTGTTCACCTGGGGCAATCGCATCGAAGCCGACGTGCAGAAGATCATTGATGCGTGGCTACGGAAAGGTGGCACCGTCATCTATCCTTCTTATCCCCGCCAACCTCAGGAAACGATTGAAGGCGACACGACGATCTTTCAGCGCTGGATGAAAGGTGACACGGGCCGGGGCACGTTCTACAAATTCGAAGGCGACGTCGAGCCGCTCAGTTGTTACGGAGACTTTGCGGAATCCGTGCTGCGCAAAACTACCGTGCTGCATCCGCTGACCCGCAAAGCTCTCGCGGTGACGCATCCCGACCGCGTTTTCTTCAGCGTGCAACAGGACGGGCATTTGCTGGCGCTGAACTACGACGACAAACCCGCTCGTGTTAAGCTGGCCGGTCAATTCGATGAGACGATTGAGTCTTACGGCATCGCGCGGATTCGCCTCCGCCAATAGCAACGACCGTGCGCGACCACAAAATTCCCTTCGAGTTTTTCGATGGTAATGATAAGTTGCTGCTGAAACACGCTGACCATGAACACCACCTATAAATCCTATCGCAACGTCCCGACGCTGGCCGGCCTGTGCTCGCTGACCGACGCAATGAAGCCCGGGTTGTCGGTCGAACAATGCGTCGCCCGCCTCAAACGATATCATTACGCGTTCAAACGGCTGCACCAGATTTTTACCGCGCGCATCACTGCCGAGCCGATCTACGAACTCAAGATGGGTTTCAGTTTGCACGCTCATCTTTGCGCCGAGCACGTCACCGCGCTGCGCAAACGCGTCGGTGAAATGCGCGAACCGCCCTTGGGTCTCGAAGTTGTTCCCGACGCCAACCTGGAGGTTTTATTTGACGAGATTCTAGCCTCACCAACAACTGAAGAGCTTCTTCTGGGCCTGTACGAAAAAGCTTTGCCTGCCCTCAGATCGGCGCTGGAACGTCATCGAGCGGACGCCAACCCCCTTGTCGACCAACCGTCGCTGCGCCTCTGCCGCTTTGCCTTGTTGGAGGTGGACGACATGCTGACATTTGGGAGGCAAGCAGTCGCTTCGCTCGTTGATGATCGTGGCAGCCGAGGTAACGAGGATCAAACTTCACAGTCGGAAGACAGTCAGAGCCTCCTCACGTCGGCTGCTACAAATAAGTGGCTGACGCTCCTCGACGATTGTCTGGCTGCCGCCGGCGGTCTTGACAGCACCGCGCAACCAGTCGCCAAGAAAATCAATCGACTCCATTCCGCCAAGCCTTACAAATACGATTCCGTCCCGAAGCGCGACGAACGTTTTCCTGATCCTTACAACATGGGCGTCAACGCCGAAGTTTTCCTTTACGACGAAAAATTCCCGCCCGAGCCAAAGACGCTGATGATGTTTTACAAACGCCTTCGCGAAATCGACGTGCCGGAGATGATGGCCAGCATCATCGCCGAGACGCCGGACAAACCGTGGGATTATTACCGCGACATGACCCGCCAGCTCTGGGACGAAGCCCGCCACGCGATGATGGGCGAAGTCGGGTTCGCCAACCTCGGCATCGACTGGCCGAGCAAGGTGATGATCAACTTCACCTGGTCGCTTGCGCTCAACACACAGCTCACACCGATTGAACGCCACGCCGTCCTTTACTTCATCGAGCAGGGGTTGATGCCGAAGACGGGCAAACGGTTTGAATGGGAAGTGGGCCGCGCCTCGCACAATCCGCTCTCCGCGCTGTTTCAGGATTACGATTGGGCGGATGAAGTTCTCCACGCGCGCATCGGCCGCGACTGGTATCTCAAGGATTTCAAGAACGCGCAGGAGGCCGTCCGTTACGGCGACGAATGCTGGTCGCGCGTGCTGATGAACTGGGAAGCCTGGCGGCAGAAGGGACTGACCCAACATCGCAACTGGTGGCCGGAACTTTATCGCGATGCCTGCAAACATTGGAACGTCGAACCCGAGCCATCCGTGTTGGCCTATTCAACGACTTACCAGACCGTCCGAGCGGATTTGAAGAATCTGGTCGGGTCGGCGTAGACGCGGCATTTAGCCGTGCAGTGATATTCTGTGAAGTTTATCGACTACATCATCATCGCAGCCGTTGTTGCAGCCACCGTTGTCGGTTTCGCCGGATATTCGCTCGAGGCAGCTCTGCTCACGTTCGCCATCATCACGGTTGCTTCGTGGCATTTCTACGACTCGTCTGCGTGGTTTGCAGGACCTGTGAAAAATCCTCGAAGCCATCAAGCGACAAATTCCTGCGCTGCGGAAAGTGCTGTGAGGACGGATGGACATTCGTTGGCTCAACTTCCGCGGGAGGAACTTTTTGCGAAAGCCGAGAGGACGGTCCAAAGCACGATCGAACGTTTCCCTGATGAGCTCAAGGGAGAGGCCAAAAAGCTCCCGTGCTTATTGAAGAACTGGGCCGAGGCAAAGACCTCCGGCAGCACTTTGGGCCACTACATCGGATTTGAGATTGGTCGGCTTTCGGAGTGTAATGGGCCTATAATCCTTTATCTCGGTGCGATACAGGAGTACTGCACGGAAAACGGTTTGGACTTTGAAGAGGAAGTTCGGAAGACGTACTTGCACGAGTTTGGCCATCATCTTGGCTGGGACGAAGGCGAGCTTGAAAAGCGAGGACTGGCCTAGATTTACGCGGACCTGTGTGAAAAATATCTTGTGGGTTCGAGGTTGATTGTTCGCCTTGGAAAATGTCCCCGCGTCAGAAGTTTGTCTCCGTCACTTCCCCTTTCCTCTCCACCGTTCCAATAGAGCTTGGTTGCAGGCCCAGATGCAGCTATGCTGCGACCATGCGACTTGTTTTGCTTGATCTGTTGTCGTTCGTCACAATCGGTCTTTCTGCCGAAACCAACTTCTTCCCCATCATGGCGTGGAATGGCGCGCCGAGCGATCCCGCTGTGTTGAAAAAGTTGCGCGACTGCGGCCTCACCGTGGCCGGGTTCGTCGCGCCGCGCGATCTCGACGCCGTTCACGCCGCCGGTCTCAAGGCGATTGTCTCCGATGCGCGTGTGTCGGATTACGACTGGGCGAACGTGGATGAAGCTGCCGTACGAAAAAGAGTCACGAGCCTCGTCGCGGAAGTCGGAAAACATCCGGCTGTGTTCGGCTACTACCTGCGCGATGAACCGTCCGCCAGTCATTTTCCAGGCTTGGGAAAGATCTCTTCTCTGATTCACGAACTCGATCCGGGCAAATGGGCTTACATCAACCTGTTTCCAAATTACGCAAACTCGGAACAACTTGGCACGGCCAGTTACACGGAGCATCTCGACAAATTCATCGCCACGTGTCACCCAACCATTCTGAGCTACGATCATTACGCGCTGATGGAGGACGGCGGCTTTCGCCAGGCGTATTGGCTGAACCTGGAACAGATGCGGGCCGCGGCGCAGAAGAACAGGATTCCGTTCTGGAACATCGTCCTTTCGGTGGGTTGTTTGAGTTATAGAGAAGTCAGCGCGGCGGATTTTCGTTTCCAGGCTTACACGACGCTGGCGTATGGCGGGCGCGGCATCAGTTACTTCACCTATTTCACGCCGGTAGTCGGCAACTTCCGCATGGCGCCCATCGACCAGTTCGGCAACGAAACGGCGACGTGGCAGTCCATGCGCACCGAGAATCTGCAAGTCCTCCAACTCGCACCCACGTTGCTGCGGCTGAATTCAGACGACGTCTATCATTTCGGCACAGTGCCGGAGGGAAGTCACGGCCCGACTGAAAAGAGTTTGGTCAAAGCAGTTGGCACCGCGGAATTTGTTTGTGGCGACTTTACGCACGAAGACGGTTCGCGCTATGTGATGGTCGTCAACAAGGATTTCAAAAAGTCGCGCCATTGCAGTTTGCAATACCAGACGCCGCCCAAACGCGTGTTGATGGTGTCGCCATACTCCGGACAGTTGACAAGCTTCGAAGGTGAGCAGGCGTGGCTTGCGCCCGGTCAGGGAGTTTTGTTGAAGATTGAAAAATGAAGAGCGGTTTATATTTTGGCGCGATTCAGAAATGTCAGTTCGAATCCTGTGCGGAAAGGACGCACCGAAGAACGTCCCTTTTCCACGAACCGGCCCAACCACGCGAGACAACTTTCTGTTGCATATGCAACATGAAGTTGTCTTGCGTGGTTCATGGCTCCGATGCGCGATTAGGAGACTGTGGAGACCATCCATGAAATATGTCGGAATCGCCTCCGAGGAGGGGAACAATCCACGGGAGGCCGCTCCCCTCCGCAGAGGGGCTGGGGGTGGGTTCAGGGGACCAAGGCGCGATATTCTTTTTCGGAAAATTCTCACGCGGCCCTCTCCACTTCAAAAGAGGGTGGCCGAAAGCCGGCTGAGTGGCTATCCACTTTTCTTTCCGAAAATCTCTTATGGCAAACAATCTACCCGGCCAGGGCGTCGCGCAAGGTGACCAATAATCTTTCCGTATTATACGGCTTGTCCATGAACGTGGTGACGCCAAGCGCTTTGAGTTCCGCCACTTTGTCATCCTGGCCCTGGCCGGTGGAAACAATCACTTTGACCTTTGGGTCCTGCTGTTTCAAGGCGCGGGTAAGGGCCACGCCGCCCATCAACGGCATCGAAATGTCCGTCAATACCAAATGGATCTGGCCCATTCTTTGCGCGAAGATCGCCATGGCTTCCGTGCCGTTGGCCGCGGTTTCCACACGGTAGCCATAACGTTCCAGAGTTTTTTGTGTGACCTTGCGAATGGGCGCCTCGTCATCGACCACGAGCACCAGTTCACCGCGTCCACCCGGCAAGGCGATGGCCGCGGTGTCGCCGGTCCTGGCCGTGGCGTTGGGTTTGGCTGGCAGGAGTGCTTTGAAAGTGGTGCCGCGTCCGACCTCGCTCTGGACCGTCACGAAGCCCCCGTGACTCTTCACGATTCCCAAAACGGTGGAAAGTCCGAGACCGGTACCTTTGCCGACTTCTTTGGTCGTGAAAAAGGGATCGAAGATTTGATCGATGATGGCAGGCGGGATTCCTACGCCGGTATCGCTGACCTCCAGTCCAACGTACGGGCCGGGTTTTGCGTTTGGATTCATGTCGGCATACTGCTGGTCCAACACTGCGTTTTCCGCGGCCACGCGCAAGGTGCCGCCATCGGGCATGGCATCGCGCGCGTTGACGCACAGATTGAGCAGCACCTGATGCAATTGGGTGGCATCCCCAGTAACCGTCCACAGGTCGCTGGAGATCTGGGTTTTGAGCGTGATGGTTTTGGGAAAGGTGGCCCGGACCATTTTGACCAATTCCTTGATCAGGTGCCGTAGCTGGAGCAACACGCGTTCGCCCTCGATGCCGCGGGCAAAGGTCAGGAGTTGTTTGACGATGTCCGCGCCGCGTTGGGTGCTCGATTCAATGCTCGCCAGTAATTTCCGGGTGTCATTGTCGGTGGCAGACTCGCGCAGGATGGTGACGGACATGAGGATGGGCGCCAGAATGTTGTTCAAATCATGGGCGATGCCGCTGGCGAGGGTGCCGATGCTGTCCAGCCGTTGGGCGCGGAGGAATTGCGCCTCCAGTTTTTTTCTTTCCGTGACATCGCTGTTGATGATCAGGATGGATTTGGGAGTTTGCTCCGCATCGCGAACGAGCGTCCACCGGCTTTCCACAATGACTTCACCGCCGGACTTGTTGACCTGATGGAGTTCACCTTGCCAGTCGCGGTTCCGAATCAAGCTCTTGAGCGCCTCGCCTGGGCGCGCCGAATCGCTCTTGAAGAGCAGTTCGTTGGCGTTGCGGCCCAGGGCTTCCGCCGCCGACCAGCCGTAGAGCCGCTCCGCGCTTTTGTTCCAATAAATGACTTCTTGATCCATGTTGGTGACACAAATCGCGTCGTGCGCCAGATCGAGCAACGCGGCCTGTTCACGAAGTTTCAGATCCGCCAGCCGGCGCTCCGTGATATCGCGGCCCACGCCCGTCAAACCGATGACCCGACCGCTTTCATCCTTCAACGGCGCGGCCGTCAAGTGATAGGGAGTCTGGCCGCCGTGCTTGCTCAGGAGACAGGTTTCAACTTGATTGAAACCGTTGGCGTAGGCCACCCGGAAGGCTTCGCTGACGGTGGAGCGCCCGGGCGGCGGGAAGAGTTCCAGCGCGGGTTTGTTCAGGATTTCCTCGGCGGAGTAACCCGTGACGGCTTCCAGTTTGCGATTCCAACTGACCAGTCGGTCATTCAAATCCAAAGTGTAAATGACTTCGGGGATGGTCTCCATGATGTTTTTGTGGTCGCGCAACGCCCTCGCCAATTCCTCCTCCACCCGTTTACGCTCCGTGATGTCCAGGAGAATGCCGATGGAGCCGATCAGTTTTCCCTGCTCATCGAGAATCGGAACGGAAGTGTCGGAAATCCAACGCAACTCCCCTGCCCGCGTGACGATGAGGTTGTCGCGCTGCCACTGGCGGATTTCACCTGACAGCGTTCGTTGACGAGCCTCCGCCTCGCTCCAACCGGCGGCCTCACCATGCGGCACGGAGTCCTTGATAAGCTGACGCCAGAGTCCGGGCTTGATTTCCTGCGAGGAGTAACCCGTCAACTGCCGGATGCCTTCCCCCACGAAACTGTAGGCATCGGTTTTGTAATCGCACAGATACGGCACCGCGCCGACGGCACCGATGGCCCGGCGATAGAGTTCTTCGGTTTGGCGCAAATTCTCCGCCGCCCGGCGGTTTTCATCGCGCAGTTTTCTCTGCTCCAGCGCCCGTTCGACGGCAGCACCAAGTCGTCCCAGCCGGTCTTTGAGCATGTAGTCGGTGGCGCCCTGGCTCAGGCTGTTCACGGCCACCTCTTCGCCAATCGTACCGGAGACCACGATGAACGGGAGATCAATCCCCTTTTGATGCAGCAACTCCAACGCGGCCGGCGCATTAAACTGTGGCATGGAATAATCCGAGATGATGATGTCCCACGCTTCGCGTTCGAGCGCGGCGGCCATCGCCGGGGCGGTTTCGACGCGCAGCAGCGTTGGCTCGTAACCGCTCCGCTGCAGTTCGCGCTGCACCAGCGCCGCGTCGTCCTCCGAATCTTCGAGCAGCAAAATCCGCAGCGGTTTACTCATTTGGATTCGATCAGTTGAGGCGGCGCATCGTTAAGCCGCAGCCAGTAAAGTCCAAAGTTGCTCACCGCTTCGCGGAAATGATCCATGTCCACCGGCTTGGAAATGAAGCTATTGGCGCCCAAACGGTAGCCCTCCATCACGTCCTGCTCTTCCAAGGAAGACGAAAAGATAACCACCGGCAAGAGTTGTGTTCGGGCATTGGCGCGCATCCGGCGCAACACTTCCAGCCCGTCGATCTTGGGCAGCTTCAAATCCAGCAGGACCACGGCCGGCTGCTGGCTTGGATCGCGCTGGGCGTGCTTGCCGCTGGCAAAGAGGAACTCCAACGCCTCCACCCCGTCGCGGGCCACCACCACGTCATTCAGGACGCCACCTTTCCTAAGCGCCCGCAGCGTCAGTTCCTCATCATCAGGGTTGTCTTCGATGAGCAGAATGCTTTTGGTTTTCATAAGGTTTATTCTTCATGCCGGTAAAGTGAAATAAAAACTGGCGCCTTGATCCACACTCCCCTCCGCCCAAACGCGACCGCCGTGCCGGTGAATGATTCGTTGCACAGTCGCCAGTCCGATCCCCGTCCCTTCATACTCGGCCATCGGATGCAGCCGCTGAAACGCCCCAAACAATTTATTCACGTAGGCCATCTCGAAGCCGGCGCCATTGTCGCGCACAAAATAAACTTTTTGTCCTTCCTGTTCCTTCGTGCCCAACTCCACGCGGGCATCCGTCTTGTTCCGGGTGAACTTCCAGGCATTGCCCAGCAGATTCTCCAACACCACACGCAGCAACCGCGGATCCCCATGGACCGGCAAACGCGCGGCCGAGACGAGCTCCACCCGCCGCCCCGGCGCCCCCTGCGCCAGCTCCCCCGCGACCGCTTGCGCCAGCACCGCCAAGTCCACCTGCTCCCGGCGCAATTCCGCCCGTGTCACCCGCGAAAGATTCAACAGATCGTCAATCAACTGCCCCATCCGCCGGCTCGCCGTCTGCACCCGCTGCACATGTTGACGACCCACCTCGCCCAGTCCCGCCCCGCAATCCTCCAGCAACGCCTGGCTGAACCCGTCCACACTCCGCAACGGCGCGCGCAAGTCGTGCGACACCGAATACGCAAACGCCTCCAACTCCTGATTGGCCACCAGCAATTCCGCGGTGCGCTGCGCCACCCGCTGCTCCAACTCCGCATTCAACTGGTGAACCGCCCCCTCGGCCCGCTGGCGCTCCTCGATCTCGCTTTGCAACCGGGCGTTCGCGGCAGCCAGTTCCGCCGTGCGCTGCGCCACCCGCCGCTCCAAATCCGCGTTGAACCGCCGAATCGTCTCCTCCCCCGCCTGACGCACCGCAATCTCCTTCTGCAAGGACGCATTGGCCCGCTCCAACTCAGCCGGACTGGGCAACGCCAGCGCCGCCGGCAGCAACTTCACCAGCAGCACCGCCGTCGGCACCGACGCCAGCGCCGTCAACGCCTTGACACCCCCCGACAGCCAGTAACCCGGATGCCATAACGTCCAGACCTCCAGCAGATGCGTCGTGCCGCACGCCACGATGAACACCGCAAAACACACAAACATCCAGTCGAACGCCAGATCCTTGCGTTTGCGAACGAAGTAAACCAACGTGAACGGTATGGAATAATACGCCAGCGTTATCAGCCCGTCCGATACCACATGCAGCCAGATCAACCCCCAATCCCACATGTAACATTGCCCATGCGGCATGAAACCGTCAGGCGAAAAAAGTTGTTTCATAAAATTCAAGTTCTAATGCCGGTTGCGAGGATGATGTCGTTTTGGATTCAAGAAGCGATTCGCGCAGTCTGCCCGCGCGAAGCCCTTGGGAACGGAAAGAGCGGGGACGCGGAAACGATTGGGATCGCGTGACTGCCGGGCGCGTTTGGCGGCACCGCCGCGAACCCGACGCCGGTCCGAACGCGCGGCGATTTGCACAGCGAATGGTTTCCCAAGCCGGAACGTCACCTTGAGCCGCCAAGCCGAAGCCTGACTTGGGCAAAGGGAGCGGGGGAGACGGCCGAACTGCGTGATCATCCGCAGACATTTATGCAACCTCATCGACCACCTCCTCTCTAGCTGGAGTCAAAAGTTGATAAATCAGCGGCAACACCACTTCGACAAATTCCTGCTTCGAAACAAACCCCTCCGCTCCCGCCTCCAGCGCCGCCCTCCGGTAGGCTACATTGTCGTGCAGGGTGACCATGATCACCCGCGGCGGAAATGGCAGCGCCTTGATCCGTTGCGTTGCTTCCAAGCCGCTCATGTCTGGCATCGATAAATCCATCAGCACGAAGTCCAGCGGCAGTTGCTTCACCAGCCGGATCGCCTCCGAACCCGAACAGGCGCGTCCGACAATTTCCATCAGCGGTTGGCGCGACAAGAAGCCATCGGCCGCCTCCAGAAAACCAGGACTGTCATCCACCAAAAGAATTTTCAATTTGTCCATCGTCGGGTTCGCATTGTGGCGACAAGCTGCTGCTCAAACGGAAGCACGGTTTGCCGCGCCGGATTGACTTTTCACCCGTGGCTTCACGTCCGCCCGGTTGTCATTCCAAGGCTCCGCTACCGGGAGTTTGCCAAAGCGTGCGAAGATCAGCCATAAGGCATTTCCTGAGTTGAGAGGGGAAAAAACCTGATGCAGTTGCAAAAATCGGCGCAAGATGGGCCTTGGGATGAAAACCCAGTCGAGGGGCGCTCAACCTGAATCCGCATTGCCAAAACCCGAACGCAGGCTGAAATCCGAAGGCCAAAATGAACTGGTGATCAAGAGCGGAAACTTTGCTCCGGGGCCAACCGCTGGAATGGGAGGTTTCGGGCCGCAGGCGTCGGATTTCCTTTCGATCCCGGACTTCGACCTTCGGGTTTCCGATTCAAGCCTCTGGACTCACCAGCCCGATCCGCATCGCATAACGCACCAGGCCCGGCACATCATAAATGTTCAGGCGACGCATCAATTGCGCCCGATGCGTCTCCACCGTTTTGGCGCTTAACTTCAACAGGGACGCAATCTCCTTGGTGCTCCTGCCTTCGGAAATCAACTGCAAGGTTTCCCGCTGACGGGGCGTCAATAATTCCGAGGGAATCCGGGCGCTGTTGACCCGGCCCAGGTAATCATCAATGACCCGTTTGGAGATGACGGGGCTGAGGTAGGTGGCACCACGGGCCACGGCTTGAATCGCCAGTTCCAGTTCGGCGGTGGCGGCGTCCTTGAGCAGATAGCCGGAAGCGCCTGCTCGCAACGCCTGGACCACGTATTCCTCATTGGCATGCATCGACAGAATGATCACGCGCACGCCCGGAAAGTTTTTGACGAGCCGCGCGGTCGCGTCCAGACCATTCAAGCCCTTCATGGCAATATCCATCAAAACGACATTGGGCCGATGCGATTTGGTCAGGTTCAGGGCCGAGCGGCCATCCTCCGCCTCCGCCACCACTTGCACCTCCGGGATTTTTTCCAGCAGGGAGCGAATTCCCGCGCGCAGGAGCGTGTGATCGTCAGCCAGTAAAACCCGGATCGCTTTCATTGAACTGGTCATGCCGCGTCACCCCTCCTGTGGGCGATGGGTTTCTTCCCTTAAAGGAAACCAGGCACAGACTTCAGTGCCTTTTTTGGGCGTGGATTTGAATTCGATCCGGCCGCCGATCAGGGAAACGCGTTCCTCCATTCCCAACAACCCCAGACTCGACGCTCCACGCACGGCGCGTTTGCGCGCGGCCACCACATCAAACCCGACCCCGTCGTCGCAGACGGCCAGCTTCAATTCCTCACCTTGTTGCCGCAACTCGAGCCGCACCTGTTTTGCTTTGGCGTGTCGCACCACATTGGTCAACGCTTCCTGGGCAATGCGGAAGCACGCTGTCACCAACTCAGGGGACAAAGGACTGTTGAATCGCACGGCCTCAAATTGCGCGATGAATCCCGCCAATTGTGATTGACGATCCAAGTACCAGCGGAGCGCGGCGACCAGGCCCAGATCGTCGAGGATCGAAGGGTGCAGGTCCACCGACAGATTGCGCACCTGCTGCAACACTTGATCAACAATCCCGATGCCCTCTTCCAGGGCCGTCACCGCGCCGGCCGCTTCGCACTGGCGTTGGGCGGCCTGCAAATTGATTTTCAGGGCGGTCAAGGATTGGCCGATTTCATCATGCAGTTCCCGGGCGATGTGACGGCGCTCGCTTTCCTGCGCCTCCAGCAAGCGGCGGGAAAGCGTTTGCAGCCGTTCGGAATAATCCTGCAGTTTGCTCTCGGCTTCTTTGCGTTCGGTGACATCCAATACTGTGCCGAGAAATCTAACCGGCTTGCCAGCCTCATCAAAAACCACCTCGCCCTGTTCACTCACGATACGCACCGCGCCGTCCGGCCGAATGATCCGGTGATCCACGTTGTAGGGTCGGCCTCGTTTCAACGCATCCTGCACCGCTTCATTGACGATTGACCGGTCGTCCGGATGAACGCTGTTCAGAAAGGCCTCATAGGTCGCGCCGAATTGCTCGGGTGTCAAACCGAAGATGCGATAAATCTCATCTGACCATCGCACTTTATTGGTGACCAGATCCCAATCCCAATTTCCCAGATGTGCTATCTTTTGCGCGCGCGCGAGCCCCAGTTCACTTTTGCGCAACGCCTCCTCGGCGCGGTGGCGTTCGATGACGATGCCGGCCAGGTGCGTGGCCACCTCAATCAGTTCCCGGTCGCGCGCACTGGGGGTATGCGGTTGGTGGTATAACATGGCCAGTGTGCCCAATATTTTTCCTTGGGTGGTTTTGATGGGCGTTGACCAGCACGCGCGCAACCCATGACAGTCAGCCAGCTCCCGGTAATCCGACCAAAGCGGGTCCCGCGT
Organism: Verrucomicrobiota bacterium; assembly: GCA_016200005.1. Lineage (NCBI taxonomy): Bacteria > Pseudomonadati > Verrucomicrobiota > Verrucomicrobiota bacterium. The sequence continues at coordinate 25,682 of JACQFP010000070.1, forward strand.
GATGTCGGCCACGATCACGGTTTCACGCCGATAGACCGCCGTGCCGCACGATCCGGCCTGGGGACCAATGGGCAGACCATCGACAGCCTGGTTGTAGGCTTCGGAGAGGCTTGGCGCCGCGCCATGCCGCAAACGTTTTCCATCTTCATCCAGCAGCAAAACGGAACAGGTCATCCCCGGAGATTCGGCCTCGACCGCTCGCAGCAGCGTCTCCAGCACTTCGGCAAGAGTCGCACCTGTCGTGATCATTTCGAGCACCTGCTTCTGTCCCGCGACCCAGGCCTCGGCCCGCTTGCGCTCCGTGATGTCCCGCAGGCAGGCCATAAACACCGTGTTTCCTTTCAAACGGACGGGTGTAATGCACAGTTCCACGGGAAAAATGGAACCGTCTGCACGCATCGCGGTGATTTCGATCCGCTTGCCCAGCATTGTCGTTTCCCCGGTCGCCAGATAGCGCGCCAGACCTTGGCGATGCCGCTCACGCCAGGCGGGCGGGATGAGTTTCGCCGCCAGTTCTTCGCCCACGACTTCGTAATGCTTGTAACCAAACGTTCTTTCGGCCGCGGGATTGAAATCAATGATCCGTCCCTCCCGGTCCGCGGTGATGACGCAATCCAAGGCGGCTTCCAGAATGGCGCTCTTGCGCGATTCATTTTCGCGCAGCGCCTCCTCCGCCTGCTTGCGCTCGGTGATGTCCTGGGCCGTTCCGAGCATGCGCAATCGACGGCCGCTTGCATCTGCCACCACTCGGCCCAACCCGTGAAGCCAGCGGAGATTGTTGTCGGGAAGCAGGACGCGATACTCGAGTTCGAACGGTCGCTGGTCCTGGTAGGCCTGTTCAATCGTCCGCTGAACGGCGCTGTAATCGCTTGGATACACGCGACGCAAAAAGTCATCGAGGTCGGTTGGCAACACTTGCCACTCGATTCCGTAGAGCCGACACAGTTCAGCCGACCAGATTACCTTGTTCGTCGCGATGTGCCATTCCCAGCTTCCCAGGCGCGCGAGCCGCTGGGCCTCCACCAGTTGAAATTCGCGCTTCTTGATTTCCTCCTCCGTCTGTTTGTCTTGGGTGATGTCCAGGCACACGCCCAGCATCTTGGCCGCCCGGCCCGCCGCATCCAATGCGACGTGTCCCCGGGTGTGCAGGGTTCTGACGCCGCGATCGGGACGCACGATACGCTGCTCAAACACGAACGGCTCGTGATCTACAAGCGCCTTTTCCACGTTCTCTTTCACCCGCGCCCGATCCTCGGGATGGACCAGGCCCAGAAACGCCTCAAACGTCATCTGAACCCCGACCACCGCTGTCGGGGTGAATTGGTTGTGCGAGAGGCCCAACACCCGGTAAAGCTCATCCGAACACCAGAGTTTGTTGGTCGTCACCTCCCACTCCCAACTGCCCACATGCGTCAGCCTTTGCGCCTCTCTAAGTTGCGTTTCGCGTCTCTTCATTTCCGCTTCCGCCTCCTGACGCTGGCTGATTTCAATCTGCATGGCTCGGTTGGCCCGCAGCAACTCAGCCCTCCGCTCCTGCAAAGCCTGCTCCAGTTCCGTGCGCGCCCGCCGCAACTCCGTCTCCGCCCGCTTCCGCTCGATCGCCTGCGCCAGCACATTGGCAAAGGCTTGGAGGAAGTTGACGTCATCCGTTGTGAACTGGCGCGGGCGCGCGGTGTGGACTCCTAAAACACCCAACGGCCGGTTACGGCCGGGAATAATGACCGTCATCCCGCTGATCACTCCGTGTTCCAGCAATAACGCCGGCGCGCCAAACCGCGTCTCCGTCCGCAAATCCGCCACCACCACCGGCTCATTGACTTGCAAGGTGTAGCCCGCCTGTGAGTTGTTTCCGGCAGCCACTCTGGCCTGACCTACGACTTCGCTTTTCCAACCGGCGCCGGCCCGTAAAATAAATTCATCGCCCGCCGGCAGCAGTTCCAGAAATTTGCAGAACTCCACCCCAAGCGTTTGCACCAGAAGCGCAATTGCCTCCTGCAACAAGGCGGACAGGTTGGTGCCGGCCAGCGCGAGCTGCCCCAGTTCGGCCACCGCCGCGTGTTGGCGCGCGCGGGCTTTCAGCCCTTCTTCCCTCGCCCCGACACCGGCTGTCGGGCTGATGTTCCAGGTGAAGCAACGCGCGCGCACGAACCGGTCGTCCTCCCAGTGCGCGTCGGCCGTGATGCAGACCTGCTTCAGGGCGCCATCCGGGCAGCGCAGTTGCGTTTCATAATCGCGCAACGGTTCCCGGCACCGCAATCGTTGGAACATATCCGCCCCGCCCCCGACATCGGCTGTCGGGGTCGGGGCATACAGTTCGGAAATGTGGTGGCCGACGAATTGCGCCCGCATGCCTCCGAAGAGTTCCAACGCCGCCTGATTCGCCGACAGGATGACTCCGTCCGGCCCGACCCAATGCACACTAACGGGGGCGTCGGCCAAGGCATCGGCCGGTTCGCACGCCGGCGGCTCGACGGTTTCCTCGGCCCGTGGAGTCTCCAGCCCTACTCCACAGGGCGGGTCAGACTGGTGGCGCGTCCCGCCGGGCCGGAGGCTGCTTTGCGCCGGTGGCTCCTCGCCGTTGCCGGGAGCGGCGAGCCGCGGTGGGCGTGGACGGGCGGTGGCGGATGGGGACGGCGGGGCGTTGAGGGACCACTGGCTTTTTCTTGCGCGCAAATGGGTTGGGCCGCGTGGGGTGCGGTTGGCGACCGTCGCGGCAACGTTTTTCGGCACCGATTTCTTCTTACGCATGGCTCGCTGCAATTTGTGGCCGGACTGCTTCCACCGCCGGAAATCTGGTGGGCGATGAGGGACTCGAACCCCCGACCTACTGCGTGTAAAGCAGATGCGCTAGCCACTGCGCCAATCGCCCAACCCTGCGCGGCAGGTTATGATTTTCATCTGCGCTTGGCAACGGCGAACATTTTTCTTCACCTCGCCTGTCCGCGGTTTACCATGCGCGTGCATGAGCAGCAACCATCCGGGCCGTATCGCTTTAAGTGAATTGCTTTCGCTTTCGGCCATCCAACTCAACCTGACCGGCACGCAGCGGGACGAGGTGCTCGGCGAACTGGTCGCGCAAATCCCGGAAATCGCCCGCCAGCCGAAGGCGCGCGAGACTTTGTTGCGGGCCTTGCAGGAGCGCGAACAACTTCACAGCACCGGCATCGGCGAGGGCATCGCCCTGCCCCATGCGCGCAACGCGCTCGTCGGGTTGGTGGACCACCCGGTGATTGTCTTTGGCCGCCATCCTCATGGCATTCCGTATGACGCGCTCGACGGCATTCCCGCTCGGCTGTTTTTTCTGCTGGTCGCCCCAACCGTTACCCAGCACCTGGCCATTCTCGCCCGCCTCAGCCGCCTGCTGCGCGACCCCAAACTCCGCCAGCATCTTCTCACCGCCGACCGTCCGGAAAAAATCCTCTCCCTGATTCGTGAAGCGGAGGCCAAAATGTGACACGAGCAGCGGTTTGGGTTGAGTTACGCAACACGCGACACACATCACGTTTCACCCCTGAATCCCTGTTGCCGCAAGGCTTCAAACAAAACCAGCGCCACGCAGTTGGAGAGATTCAGCGAGCGCGACTTCGAATTAAACATCGGAATCCGCAGCCAATGATCTTGGTTTGCTGTGAGCAGGTTCGTCGGCAGTCCCGCCGTCTCGCGTCCGAACACAAGGAAATCATCCGGCGCAAATCGCGCGTCCGTGTAAAGTCTCGGCCCGCCCGATTCAACGAACCAAAGCCGCGCAGTCGCCGGAAGCTTTTCCATGAACACCTTCCAGTTCGCCCAGCGATGCCACACGACGTGTTGCCAGTAATCCATCCCGGCCCGTTTGAGCTGCGCGTCGTCCAGCTTGAAGCCGAACGGTTCGATGAGATGCAGCGTGGTCGTATTGGCGGCGCAGAGCCGCGCCACGTTGCCCGCGTTCGGCGGAATTTCCGGTTCGACGAGGACGATGTGCATGAATTCAAATTCCAAGCTCCAAACTTCAAGCTCCAGAGAACAACCAGGCTCCCAGTTGCCAATTCAGAACGGATGATTGTCGTCGGCTCATTTGAGTGTTGATGTTTGGAATTTCTCTGGTGCTTGGTGCTTGGATTTTGGAGCTTCCCCATAGAAAACTTTCCATAACACCAATCCCTTCGCCGGTGCGGTCATGCCTGCCGCGCGACGATCTTTGCTGGCCAGGATTTTTTTTATGTCATCCACCGCAATCTTTCCTTGCCCCACCTGCACAAGCGTTCCCACGATGCCGCGGCACATCTTGTAGAGAAACCCGTCGCCCTCGATGAAAAACGTGAGCAGCGGGCCGCTCTTCCTGATCTCGCAACGCGTCAACGTCCGCACGGTGGATTCCATCGTGTAGTTGCGAGTGCCGGCGAAGGATTTGAAATCGTGCCGCCCGACAAACAGCGGCGCCGCCGCGCGCATCGCCGCCAGATTCAACGGGCGCGGCAAGTGCCACGCCGTGTGACGCAGCAGCGGGTTCATCGCGGGATGGTTCCAGACGAAGTAGCGGTATTGCTTGCCGGCGGCGTCGAAGCGCGCGTGGAATTCTGCGGGCGTGCGGCGGGCGGAGATCACCCGGATGTCCGCCGGCAGCCAGGCGTTGAGCGCGAGCGCGAGCTTGGCGTTGCTCATCTGGAACTCGGCGCGCGGCGCTTCAAAATGCGCCACCATGCCCAGCGCGTGAACGCCCGTGTCCGTGCGGCTCGAACCGTGGACGCGCGGCCGGCTGGGGAACAGTTTCGCCAGCGCCGCCTCAATTTTTTCCTGCACGCCCGTGCCGGTTTTCTGCACCTGCCAGCCTTGATAGGCCGTGCCGTCGTAGCCGATGGTGAGTTTGAATTTGATCATCGTGGTGCGTGAAACGTGAAACGTGAAGAGGGTCCGGTCACGTTTCACGTTTTACGCCTAAACTGTCCAGATAACTCTGCAACAAGATCGCCGCGGCGGTCTTGTCCACCTTTTCCTTGCGTTTGTCACGGCGGACGTTGCCTTGAATCAAAAAGCGTTGCGCCTGCACGGTGGTCAGCCGTTCGTCGAGCGTCTTGAGGGGGATGGCCACCGCATCCTTCAGCACGGCCACGAATTCCTGCACCTTGAGCGCCGCCGGTCCGTAACTGCCGTCCATGTTGCGCGGCAAACCGACCAGGATCAACTCGACCTCCTTTTCCCGCATGAGTTCCTTCAAGCGCGCGAGAAACTTGGTGAACGGTTCCGCAGGAATGAACTCCAACGGCTGGGCAATCATCTTCAACTCGTCGCTGATGGCGATGCCGATCCGTTTCGTTCCATGGTCTATGGCGAGAATGCGCATACTGGTTACCTTGTCCAAACGCAAACGCCTTACTGTGTCGCAGTAAATCACTGGAAACAAGCTCGCAATCACCACTGGACCGTGGCAGCCGACGTGAGTCGGCTCTGACTTTCCTCGAATTCTGATGGAGCGGACTCACGTCTGCTGCTGCAAGGTCCACCGGGAGGGACCGGGTGAGAGGCCATCCGGAGATTATTTTCGAGAACTACTTTATTCGCCGAACCCTTCCTGATACAAATCAACCCGTATGTTCAACCTCCAAAATAAAATCGCCCTCGTCACGGGCGCTGGATCGGGAAATCGGCGCCGCCATCGCCGAAGCCTTTGCCCAAGCCAACGCTCATGTGTTTGTCACCGACCGCGACGATAAAAGCGGGCGGGAAACCGCAGCGAGAATCAAGGCCAGCAACGGTCAAGCTGAGTTTCTCCCGCTTGATGTGTCGAAGGAAAGTGATTGCGCCAAGGTTGCCAAACAGGTCGAACAGAGCCAAGGCCGCCTCGATGTGCTCGTCAACAATGCCGGCATCGGCCACGTCGGCACGATGTTGACCACAACCGGCGGCGATCTGGACCGTTTGTACGCCGTCAATGTGCGCGGCGTTTTCAACATGACCAAGATTTTTCTGCCGGGAATGGTCGGACGCAAATCCGGCGTGATCCTCAGTCTCGCCTCCATCGGTGGCGTGGTTGGCCTGCGAGATCGGCTCGCTTATTGCGCGACCAAGTTCGCGGTCGTCGGTATGACAAAAAGCATGGCGCTCGATCACGCGCGTGACGGCATTCGCGTCAACTGCCTTTGTCCGGGCCGGGTGGAAACTCCGTTTGTCACCGCGCGGCTCAAGGAATATCCCGACCCGCAAAAGGCGTATCGAGAAATGGCGGACTCCCAGGCCCTCGGCCGCATGGGCAAGCCGGAGGAAATCGCCGCCGCCGCCGTTTATCTAGCGAGTGACGAAGCCGCGTTCATTACTGGCACTGCGTTCATTATCGACGGCGGCTTGAGTGCGGGAAAGTAAGCACATTGGCGAACGGGCGCTTGAAATTTTATTCGAACGGCTGGGTAAGTTGTAGGGAAATTACGGCAACCCGGTCGCGCAGATTACTGTGGGAATAAGTATGTCAATACCATTGGCTGACATGTTTTAGTTTTCCAGCTACGCAAAATGAAAACGCTACGTTTCGTTCCTTTTATTGCCGTTTGCCTCGCCGGCTGCACTACTGCTTTTTGGACCGACATGATTCCCTCCGAGCGAAAGAAGACTTACCACACCATGTTTGCCATTTCGGTCAAACAGGACATTAAAGCAGAATTGAAATCTGAACAACCTTGGAATAGTCCAACATGGCGAGCATTCTGGATCAGGCGTTGTGAACAAGTTTATCACAGTCAGGGAATGGGAGATCCATACGTTCAGTACATTGTTGATCAGCGTCGTGAGGCGGGGTTGCCTGACATTCCAGAAATCATAAATCGCGATTTTCGGACGGCATGGGAGTGTTTTAGAAGTGCCACAGATCCAGCAATTGAACGCGAAGCACAAGGTCTTCCGCCCCCCGCTCTCGAAGGGAAGACTTGGCCTGACTATTGGCGAATAAGATTTGAACTTACCCGCTTTGACACAAAGATTGGCGAGAAGGGTGTAACTTACATAAAGCAAAAGAGGGAAGAATTACATCTGCCACCAGTTGCCGAGCCTCGAAAAGGGCTTATCCACTAACACTTAACCCAACGCTTCTCTATCACGGACAACACCGCCGCATCCATGACTGCTTGCGCTTGCGCACCTTCGAGAAAGGACGGGACGCATGGACGTTGGTTCAGAATGGCGTCGATGAATTCCACGTCTTGATCGTAACGGAAAGTGACGAGCGGATCGCCTTCGCGCGGGTCGCGCGGTGAACCGGGCCATTTCAAATAGTCTTCTGGCAATGGGACCGTTTGCAAACTCTTGCCGCCGCGCTTGGCGATTTGTAATTCGAGCGGGCGCTTGAGTTGGAAGACAATCGTGCCTTCGCTGCCATTGACTTCACAATAGTCCTGACTGCGTCCGCCTTCGCCCCGACCGGTCGCCACTTTGCTGCTTTCCAAAACTCCGGTGGCGTTGTTGGCGAACTCAGCGAGGATCGTCACCCAATCCTCCAAATCCGAAACCTGCCCATCGCGAACGTCGTGAAATCGGCGGTTGTCGGCGACGAGGCGATTGATCTGGCCGACCAACAGGTGCGCGTAATCAATCCGGTGCGACAGCATATCGCCAAGTTCGCCGGTGCCCGCGAGCTTTGCAACCTGCCGCCAGCCGAGGGCGCGCGTTCCCCAGTCCTGCAACCGGCACGAGCGAAAATGATACGGCTGGCCGATGTTGCCGTGCTTCACCAGATGTGCCATGTAACGCATCGCCGGAACAAAGCGATAGGTGAACGCCGTCATGTGTCGGACGCCGGCCTCTTCCGCTGACCGCAACATCGCCAGACTCTCGGCGTGGTTCATGGCGATTGGCTTTTCGCACAGCACATGTTTGCCGGCAGCGATGGCGGCCAGCGCAATCGGCGCGTGAACAGAATTCGGCGTGGCAATGATGACGGCATGAACATCATCGCGCGTCACGATCTCTTTGTACTTGGTGGAAGTAGTGGCGATGCCAGTTTGTTGACTGGCGCGTTGCAAAACCGCCGGGTCGTTATCGCACAGCGCGACAACTTTTGCATTTGGACAAAGCGCCAGGCCTGGAAGATGGTTTGCCAAAGCGATTCCACCACAGCCGATCATGGCCACGCCGATTTCGTTCTTCATGGGTTCGTTTTCGTTGACGTCATTGTGCGTGCCGTAGAATTTGCGGGCTATTCATTTCACGGCTGGATTGGCCGCGAAAGCACAAAATGCAATTGGGGCATCCTATTGATTCCCCTTGGCCCATCGAACACGCTAAAGCGTGAACTCCAACACCGCGCGACGCCGGCTCCGTTGGAGTTCAACCTTTAGGTTGGCCCAGCATGCATAAAAGGGAATCAAGTGCATCGCCATAAAATGCAATTCCAGCTTTTGTTTTCCGTCACCTTTGGCTTTAATCCGAATCATCAACAGGCAAAACCATCAAACATGACAGCGGTCATCCAAAACAAACGCCAGTTCGCCAGCGACAACTACGCGGGTATCTGCCCGGAGGCGTTCGCGGCGATGGTCGAGGCGAATCAAGGTCACGCGGTCAGTTACGGCGACGATCCGTGGACTGAGAAGGCGGCTGATCTAATCCGCAAGGTGTTTGAAACGCCCTGCGAGGTGTTCTTCGTCTTCAACGGCACCGCGGCCAATTCCCTTTCGCTCGCTTCGCTCTGCCAGTCTTACCACAGCATTCTCTGCCACGAGACGGCGCACGTCGAGGTGGCCGAGTGCGGGGCGCCGGAGTTTTTTGCCAACGGCACTAAAGTCCTTTTGATGCCGGGAGCAAATGGGAAGATTGATCCCACGGCCATCGACCGGATGGTCAACAAACGCACCGATATTCACTACCCAAAACCCCGCGCCATCAGCCTGACGCAGGCGACCGAAGTTGGAACTGTTTATTCCGTTGATGAATTGAAGACCCTGACCGACACTGCGCGGCAGTTTGGTCTGCGCGTCCAGATGGATGGAGCGCGGTTCGCCAATGCTGTCGTTGCGCTCGGTGTGAAACCCAAGGAAATCACCTGGCAGGCGGGCGTGGATGTGCTTTGCTTCGGCGGCACGAAAAATGGAATCGCCGTTGGCGAGGCGGTGGTGTTTTTCAATCTCGAACTGGCGCGGGAGTTCGACTACCGCTGCAAACAAGCAGGGCAACTGGCTTCCAAGATGCGGTTTCTGGCGGCGCCGTGGGTGGGCATGTTGCAGGACGGCGCGTGGCTGCGACACGCCCGGCACGCGAACGATATGGCACGTCGTCTCGAGGCGGCCATTCGCGGGCTGCCCGGCGCGAAGATTCAATTCCCGTGTCAGACCAACTCGGTGTTCGTGCGTTTGCCTGAACCGGTCATCACTGCGATGCACCAGCGCGGTTGGAAGTTCTACACGCACGTCAGCCAGGATGACTGCCGCCTGATGTGCAGTTGGGACACGACGACGGAGGATGTGGATCAGTTCGCAGCGGATTTGAAGTCGTTGCTCTCTCCTGCCTGATCCATCCTGGTGACGTTTGATCCCGGACATTATGCAACGACAGGATCACAACCATTCCTTTATTTTTTCCTGATACTTGTTGTAGATGAAGCCCAGCACCAGCAGCACGATGCCCAGCGCCATGAAGCTCAGAATCCGGTAAAGCGTTTCCAGTTTCCACACGTCGAACACCACCACGCGGCCCAGCGCACCGGCCAGCACCACGAGGCCGAGCCAGCGATACATCCGCTCGCGCAGCGCCATTCCACCGGCGAAAAGGATCAAGGCCAAACCCGACCAGCTTGCAGTGAGATAAAATCCACTGGCGCTCTGCAGGACCCACCGCGATACGAAAAGCCATGAGCTCAATCCGCCCGATGCAATCACGATGGCGTGCGCCCGCTGATCCAGAGCATAGCGCGCGGGGAGGCGCTGGGCGATTTGCTGCTGGCCAAGGAGCGCCAGAATGGCCAGCGCATCGGGCAAATAAACGTAGCCCCGCTGGTAAGCACGCGTCCAAAGCAACACCAGCGCGAGTCCCGTGAACACCGCGCCGAACATCAACGCTTCGCGGTTCCTACGCCAGCCCGCAAACACAAACACCGCCAGGCCAATCGACATCAGCGTCCAGATTTGTTCGCGGTTCGGGATGTATTCCATCACCCACCAAAGCGACATCGCCAGCGCAACCCAGCGATACGCCATGGCCAGCTTGAGCAGCGGGTCCTGCACAAGTTCGTCCGGCTTTCGTTTGAACCACTGCACAGTGGCGAACGAAAGCACTGCCAGCGCAGCGACGGGCGCGAGCGCCGCGAAACGTGGTTCGCCGTCATGAAGGAGTTGTTGCGCGAACAACCAAGCGCCGGGCAGCAGAAAAAGTTGCGCGCAGGCCGCCAGCAACCACGCGCGCGTGACCACCGCGTAAGCCGTGACTGCCGCAGCCAGCAAACACGAAAGCGCGAGCCAGGTTGCGTCCGAACATTCCCTTCCGAGCCAGCGGCAAACCAGCAGAACGAACAGCACCGACAACATCAATTGAAAGACCAGTGGCAAGCGTTTCTCCACCGTCACAATTCTTTGTTTCTGCCACCAGTGCCCGAGGCCAAGCGTCATCGCGACCAACAACACCGGATTCCACCACGGCGGTGTGCCGCGTTCGAGCAGGTTGAATTGCCAGAGGCAATGCGCCGCGAGCAGCAGCGTCTGGCCCACAAGTGCGACTTCGCGCACACGAAGGAAATAAACCAAGGCGGTCAACACGATGGCTTCGGCCGCAAAAAGGAGCGGGCAATTGTCCTGCGCAGTATTGAACCACGTCGTTGCCCCAGCAAGGACCACGACCAGCGCGCTGAAATAGGTTGGCTCCGGTCGTAACGTGGATTTGTTGGCCTGGTCCGTCTTTCGGTGAGTGAGAAACGCGCTAAGCAACATGCTTGCAGTGAGCGCCACACCGGTGAGCAGACCGCTTGTCTGATTTCTTTCCAGGCCTTCGATCCCCCACGCGACGGCGAGCGCAGCCGCTACGTAACCGCAGATTCGCCACGCCTGATTGTTTCGCTGCCAGCCCACGCGCAACAACGCGAGGCACTCAACGGCCAGCACGAGCGCGGTCAATTGCGCGGTGGATTTCGGGACATCGAATTGCCACGCCACTTGGGCCACGACAATGTAAGCCTGTCCCATCAGCGCGAGTTCCGGAAAACGGAGCAGATAAATCGAAAGTGCAATCACCAGCGCTTCAAGGGTCAGCACCAGTCCAAAGTTGGCGTGAGTGGTGTTCTGCCAGGTGGTAAAACACCAGACCAGCAAAGCCAGCGCGGTGAAATAGACAGGGACGGACCGAACCGGTGCGGCTTCTGTTGCCGGCTCCTGACGATGCGCCCAAAATGAGTTGACGACCATCATGCCGCCGAGCGCCGCGCCCAACCAAAGCCCGTGAGTGTCGAAGCGCTCCACGCCGTCGAAGCCACAGACGATTGATATTGCGCCCGCGAGATAAGCGCCGATTTGCAGGATGAGACTGCGGCGCGCCGTGCCGAGAACGAACAGCACGACACTTTCTGCCGCGAGCACCAGCGCGAGTTGCAGGCCGGAATATTTCGTGATGAAACCAAGCGTGATCAGCAGCAGGCCTTGCGTGAGATAGGAATGTTTCGTAAGTGGTTCATTGGGGAAAATTCTCCGCGAAACTTCCACCAACGCGAGCAGCACAGCGCCGTAGATCAGCGAGAACTGCCAGAATTTTCCCGAGTGGACCTGCAGCATGGTCGGCAGAAACAGCGTGAAGAACGCACCGTTGTTGAACGTGAGAAACGCGGCACGGTTTTGACCCGCAAGCTTTTCGTGTTTCGACAAAAACACCGCCGCCGTGAACACCGCCCAGTAGCTCATCAGAAAATACGCGCCGTGCCACAGCCCCTCTTCGGGCGTCGCCCAGCGCCATTCCCCGCCGTGGAAAAACCGCCAGAACGCATACGCGGCATAAGTGGCCACGAGACTGGCGAAGGAGAGCCACGCCCAGCGATTGCGGACGAGGAAGAACACCGCGGCAAGCGTCAGCACGAGGTTCGAGTAAAGCGTGAAGTCGCCGACCTGTGTGATGACGGAGGTGTAATACGCAAGTCCGACCGCGAACAACGCCAGCACTTCGGATTTCCGGCGGTCGGCAATCCACACCATGAAGCCCGCCCACGCCAGCAGCAGCATACCGTCAAGCGCCGCACTTTCAATGATCCGGAGTCGGTCAATGTGATGCGCCGCGTAAGTGGTGAAATAAACGAACGCCAGGCCGCCGGCGAAAAGCACCTGCCCGTAATTGCGCAGCGATTCTTTCGACGCCTTGCGCTGCCACCACGCGCCGCCACCAAGCAACAACGCGCTCGCCAAATAGAGCAGCGAAACTTTTCCCGCCGCTCCAATTCTGCCGATGAAATTGTGGTAAGCGTAATTGCCGAAGAAGACCAGACCCGTCAGCAACATCACGATGCCCACGCGCACCAGCCAGTAAGTGCCCAGCCGCATTTCGAACGAACCTTTTGCCGGTGCGCGCTGTGGAGTGGGTGACGCGGGTTCGGTTGTCTCGGGTTTGGGTCCGGTCGTTGAGGCTGCAAATGGCGCGGTGAACGATATCACCGGTGGCGTCTCACCGACGGGAGGTATGTCAACGCGCTCGATCACGGCTCGTTTGACTTCCTGCAGAATTGGCGGCGCGACGGGGATCGTTTCGGGCGAGGGCAACGGTGGCGCGACGGCTTGCTGGACCGGGACATTCGGCGCGGAGGCAAGCAGGGTTGCGGCTTCAGCTTCGGCCTGTTTACTTGAGAGTTGCTCACCGGACTCCGGCGTTGGCGATTCGGCAGCAGCCGGCGGGGCACCAGTTTGAAGTTCGTCGAGACGTTCCTTTAAACGTCGAGCCTCCAGTTGCACATAATTCAACATCCGGCTCAGGGTATCCACCTGGTCAGAGAGGCGGCTGACTTTTTGCAATAGCCAGACGAACCCAACAATGACCAGAACCGCAATCAAGAAGGGCATAAAGTGCTGTCAGGTTTTGGATTGTCCGGGCCGATTCCGAGGTGACTAGCCTTTTCAGCGGCAAAACGCAAGCCGTCCCTTGACTTGGATGGCCGGATGGCCGGGTAGTCGCATCCTAACACTGCCCCCATGGCGACGACTTCCAAGTCGGCGGTGTGGCGGATTTCTAAATCCGCGAAGCGTGGAAGACTAAACGGGCGCTCAGGTTTCAGTGCGCTGCCGATTAGGAAATTGGCGATACAGCCGGTTTGGAAACCTACGCTACGAAGTCACTGGTCGGATACGCACTGGCCGGGTTCGGCATTGATGATTATCGTCGCGTCGCCTTAAAACAAAAAAGGCATCCTTGCGGATGCCTTTGTGACTTCATTGGAAAATGAGCTTACGGGAAAAGGAGGATGTTGCCGACCGTTGGAGAAGTAGCGGCAGCGTCGCCTGAATTTTTTACCGCCTCCCGAAATCTGGGCGTCGTCAACTGGTCAACGTGACCATCCGCGATCGCCAAGTTGCCCTGCCGCTGGTGCATTTTATCCGTCCAACCGGGCCAAGGCTGGGTGATCGTGGGGTTGTTGCCAAGCTGTTTATACGCTCCGGCCTTGTTCGGACTCGCTGGGGAATAACCGTAAGGACTTCCGGTGGCCACCGGAACGCCGTTTACGGCCGTATAATCACCAATATTGCGGTCCCCCGAAAGCAGCATCTGAGGGTTGCTCTCATCCGCATCTTTGCCCACGAAAAATGAGATGGCGAGGTTGTCCTTGAAATCCGCCTTTTGCGTTCCGACATCCGCAGAAAAGAAATTGGTTCTTTCCGTACGCTCGTCGCTCGGACAGATGGCAATCTTGGGCGTGCTCAACTCATTGGACATGACTTGAAACGTCACCCAGTTTGAGACCACAGTAGCTGTTGTCCAACCTGCGCCTGGCAAAGACCCTCCGTTGGCAATATCCACGCTTTGGGGATAGCGATCGCCGTTGTCCCCTCCCCAAAGGCGGAAGGAAAGACCGACTTGCTTGAGGTTACTGACGCACTTGATGCGTTGCGCTTTCGCTTTGGCCTTGGCCAGCGCCGGCAACAGTAACCCCGCCAAAATGGCGATAATGGCAATGACGACTAACAACTCGATAAGAGTGAAAGCCCCGGATTTGTTCTTACGATTTTTATTCATAAACGCGATGGTTGTTTGTTTTTTTTTGGTCAGCAGTCCGCGAACTGTATTGAACCAGCCCGCTCTGTCAACCTGATTTGAGAAAAAATTAGCAGCCGCAATGCCATGACGTTTTTCGGCCTGAAATCGCAGCTCGACGTGTCCGGCAACGCCATCTGCGTGTAAATTTCCACGCAACTTGCGTGAATCTCACGCAAACCTGGCTTCAACCTCTCGTCTCGATCGCTCGACCCAAACACCAATCTGCCACAAGGTCAGCTTGAGCTTGGACATCAAATTTATTTTGTTAATCTGCCCGCATGGCATTCGATTCCTTCCGTGACTTCGTTCAGCAACTCGACCGCGCGGGCGAACTCAAACGCATATCCCAACCTGTCGCCACCGAACTCGAAATCACCGAACTGGCCGACCGCGAAATGAAGACGCCCGGCGGCGGGAAGGCGCTGTTGATTGAGCAGCCCACGGTGAACGGCGTCCTGTCCCCGTTTCCCGTTGCGATCAACACGATGGGTTCGCACAAGCGAATGGCGATGAGCCTCGGTACTAATTCTATGGATGAAGCTGCCGCTGAGCTTGGCTCACTAATGAAAGCCAAGCCGCCTACTTCGCTACGCGAAACGATGAAGCTGCTTGGTCAGGCAATGGATCTGCGCCACGCCAAACCAAAGCTCGTGAAAGATGGCCCGTGCAAGGAAGTGATTCACAAGTTCGACGCCCCGCCCACCCGCACCAAGCCGTGGCCCAAAGCGCCAAATATCAACGCTTCGAACTCGCCCGCAACGGCGAACGTTTCTCCCTCCGAGCGTGGGCGAGCCCCGACATCCGATGTTAGGGTC